>CAKTVN010000192.1 GCA_934623545.1 uncultured Oscillospiraceae bacterium | reverse complement strand
CATCATACCTTCCCGATGGAGAAGGCGGAGCCGGAATTCTCGTTCGAGGTTCCCGGCTTTGACGACGTGGACTGCTGCGTGGTGAAGTATCCGATGACGGTGCTGCGCCTGAACTCGGAAAACAAAAACCAGCTCTGTGAGCTGGCGGGCAGGATTCTCGCGAAGTGGCGCAAGTACAGCGACCCCGACGCGATGATCTTCGCCGAAACCGACGGCGAACCGCACAACACGATCACGCCGATCGCGCGGATGCGGAACGGCAAGTATGAACTGGATCTGGTGCTCCGCAACAACCTGACGACGAAAGAGCATCCGATGGGTCTCTATCATCCGCACGAAGAGCTGCACCACATCAAGAAAGAAAACATTGGTCTGATCGAAGTCATGGGTCTGGCGGTGCTGCCCGGCAGACTGAAAAAGGAGATGGTGGATCTCAGAGCGGCACTGTTGAACGGCGACGATCTCCGCGAAAATGAAGAACTCGCGAAGCATGCAGACTGGGCGGAAGAATTCATGAAGCACCATCCGGAATTTAACGCCGAGAATGCCGAGGACATCATCAAGTTCGAGATCGGACAGGTCTTTGCACAGGTTTTGGAATGCGCGGGCGTCTACAAATGCACGGCAGAGGGCCGCGAACACCTCAAAAAGTTCCTGACGGAGGTTCAGAATGGATAAGATCTATCATTTTTCCGCGCCGGGGCGCACGGAGATCGGCGGCAACCACACCGATCACCAGCACGGCTGCGTGATCGCGGCGGCAGTGGATATGACGACAACGGCAGAAGTGACCCTCAACGGCACGAACGTTATCCGCGTCGATTCCGAGGGCTACAAGCCGGTTGAAATTGACCTCGGTGACCTGAAAATCCGGGAAGAAGAAAAGAATACCACCGCTGCATTGATTCGCGGCGTGGCGGCGGCGTTTGCCCAGCGCGGATACAAGCTCGCGGGCTTTGACGCAAAGGTGAAGTCCACAGTCCTGCCCGGCTCGGGCCTGTCCAGCTCGGCGGCGTTTGAAGTCCTGATTGGCAGAATCCTCAACGGCCTGTTTGCGGACAATGCCGTGTCGGCCATTGAGATCGCGCAGATCGGGCAGTACGCGGAAAACGTGTACTACGGCAAGCCGTCCGGTCTGATGGATCAGATGGCGTCGAGCGTCGGCGGTCTGGTGTTCATCGACTTCAACGACCCGAAGACGCCGATCGTGGAGAAGGTCGATTACGACTTTGCACACAGCGGCTATACGCTCTGCACGATCGATTCGGGCGCCGACCATGCCGACCTGACCGACGAATACGCAGCAATGCCCATTGAGATGAAAAAGGTTGCGAAGTTCTTCGGGAAAGAAGTGCTCCGCGAGGTGGACGAAGCAGAATTCTATGCGAAAATCGCGGAAGTCCGCAAAAAAACCGGCGACCGCGCGGTGCTGCGCGCCATCCACTTTTTCAACGAGAACCGCCGTGTGCAGATGCAGGTGCGGGCGCTGAAGAACGACAACTTTGGGGCGTTTCTGCGCTATGTCAATGAGTCCGGCATGGCGTCCTGGACGCTGCTGCAAAACGTGACCCCGGCGGGGTACATCGAGAAGCAGGACATGGCGTTTACGATCGCCCTCTGCCAGCAGCTTCTCGGCGGTGAAGGCGCTGTCCGCATCCACGGCGGCGGCTTCGCCGGCACGGCCCTCGCATTCGTGCCGAACGATAAGTTCGAGGGCTTCAAAGCGGGCGTTGAAGCCGCGCTTGGCCGCGGTTGCTGCCACAAACTTGTGATTACGGAATAATACCTATGAATTCACCTGAAAATTCTCTAAATTACCTTAATATGCGCGTTTACAAGTGAGCAAAAATATGACAAACTAGTGGTAACAGATGACGAAATACAAAGAAGAATACGTACACTCCGATCATTTGTTATACGTTCAACTTGGAGAAAATGTGCGAAAACTGCGAAAGCAGCGGAAGCTTTCACAACACGAACTCGCAGAACAAATCGACAGTGACCAAAAGCAAGTCTCCAGAATTGAACGCGGTGAGGCTCGTCCAAACTTGATTTTATGCCTGAGATTAGCAAATGCGTTTTATGTATCTGTGGATACACTGCTTGATGGCGTTGTAGAATACGAAATGGTGCAGACCTTACTGAGCGAAACTTCTGAACAGCTTCTTGCGCAGGAACTGTTACAAGTTGTAAAACGATATATCAGATAGGTAGAGAAATAGCGGTGTTCCGGCGAACACCGCTATTTTTAATCCCCGTAGTTTTCGTCCTGAAGCATACGGATGAATCTAACGACCATCCTCTTTTGCTGCTCCGTGCAGGTTGCAGCCAAATGCGTAATTTGTGTCATCATCGGATCAGCTTCGGTCAGTTCTGGATAAAATATCTGATCGGCAGAAAGACCGAGACTGCGCAGAAGCAGTTCTAACGAGTTCATGCTCGGTCCCTTTTCACCCAGCTCGATCGCGGAGATCTGTCGGTCACTGACTGTACTTTTTTCAGAAAGCTGCTGCCGGGTCAGCCCCTGTGCTTCACGGTTTTCCCGCAAAATCCTGCCGATCCGCTCAGAAACCGGCTCATGTAATTCTACCACCGATAGATCACCTCCGTCGACGATATTCTACATGAAATAACCCAACCAGAAAATGCTCTATAGGTGGCGGAATAAAACCACCAATAGAGTATATAAAGGATACTCCCGTTTCCGCCATATAAAAAAACGGCGGAGTTGGGAGTCTACCTGTATGACCCTAGGCACTCCATTTCCGCTGGGAATGGAGTGTTTTATGCGTTCTGTGGGGATATGGAAGTGGCAACGCCGCTTCTTGCGGTGACCAGCTAACCAGCATACTGTAGCATGGCATTTGACCCCCAAAACTGCTGCAGGATGCAACAAGAACCCCGCATACGCACGACATACACTACCGGATGCAAAAACTAACAGCTATCAGTGCATATCTGCCAAAAATGGAAGATGTACGCCGATAGCTGCTTTTTGTTTCCAACCCCGCGCCCCTCCGCTTTTGAAATTTTGGTTTTTCAAAATTTCAAAAGAACGGAGGAAACGCCATGTCAAGGCGCAGAACAAAAGCGGAGGAAATCCGCAATCCGGAACATTATTTCAATCGCTATATTGCCTGTGAGCGTAAAAAGGAGCAGGAGGAAGACGCAGAATACTACGATTTGCACGAGTCACTGGATTCAATGGTGGAACGTGCATCCGCTGGATACGATCGTAGCGCTTATCGACTTTTCTCTGTGAATCTGGAAAACGAAGAAATAGAGGATGCGCTGGCAAAGCGCAATCTCCTTGGCTGGATTGACCAGATCGAAAATCCACAGCTGCACAAAGCGGTCTCAAGTTTATCCACGGAAAAGAAAATCCTGCTGACGCTGCGGTATCAGTATCAAAAGACGCAGCAGGAGGTGGCAAGGATCATGCATATCGGACAGCAGGCCGTCAGCAAGGGCGAACGAGGAATTTTGAAAGAAATTAAAAAATTTTTCAAATGAGGTTGTAAAAAGTCGTGATTTTATCCCTATCAGTAATGAGGGGACATTTTCAGTTCACCTCATGCAGCTTGAAAAGTACATATCCAGCGACTGAATGACATCAAGCGGATGAGCCAGAAATGGAACAGCGATGCGGAGGATGCGCGAAGACCACCTGTGCGGGAGCGATGCTCCAGCATAAAGACGGCCCAATAAGGTGACGAGCGGTACCCATCCATCCAAAAGCAGCCTTGGCAAGCTGCCTCGCAATGATC
>CAKTVN010000191.1 GCA_934623545.1 uncultured Oscillospiraceae bacterium | reverse complement strand
ACGAAAGGGCAAAATGACACAGCATTGGAGGAGCCATATCTATGAAGGCAACTGGTATCGTTCGCCGCATCGACGACCTCGGACGGGTCGTCATCCCAAAGGAGATCCGCCGCACCCTGCGCATCCGCGAGGGCGACCCGCTGGAGATCTATACGGAAAAGGACGGCGAGGTCATTTTCAAAAAATACTCGCCGATGGGGGATCTGACCGATTTCGCGGCGCAGATCTGCGATTCCATCGGCAAGAACACCGGGCACATTGCCGCGGTCTGTGACCGCGACAGCATCATCGCCCTGGCAGGCGCACCGCGCCGCGAGCTGCTGGAAAAGCGCTGCTCGCAGGAGCTGGAGCACCTGATGGAGGGACGGAAGATCTACCGCTATCAGGAGGGCGACAGCAAGCTCCATGCCGTCGACGGCGTGGACCGCTACTACCTCGGCGTCGCTGCGCCCATCCTCTCGGAGGGCGATCTGATGGGCAGCGTCCTGCTCCTGCTGGAGGCGGACAGCGCACCGCTCGGCGAGTCCGAGCAGAAGCTCGTCCAGACCGTATCCAGCTTCCTCGGGCGGCAGATGGAGGGCTGAAACGCCCCGCTGCGCGGAGGAACGCGCCCACTTTCTCCGCCGTGTGCGGCAGAATGCGCATATTTGGACAAACGAACCCCGCTGCGGCTGTTTTGCCGCAGCGGGGCTTGCCTATTTCGTTTTGGCGCTCAGTTCAATTTTTCAGCAAGATAGCGCTGGACCTCGGAGGGCGCGATGCCGAGTACGAAGCCGAACTCGCCGTAGAGCATTTCCTCCGCCGTTTTCCAGCTGCGAAGCTCCGTCGAGTTGACGCTGCGGCGGCTTTCGGACAGGCGCTTCTGCTTGCGGTGAAAGGTCTTACAGAGCTGAAGCAGCCGCTCGCAGGAATGCTCCGCCAGAATGGCGCGGTAATATTCGCCCGCGAGGCGGTTGTTCTCCGGCACATCGCTCAGCGGCGGCAGCTCCGGCAGCGCCGGAAGAAGCCTGTCCAGCGCCTCACGACTGATGACGCGGCGCATCTGCACCTTGCCGTCCACCGGCGCATAGATCGTCCCGCCGCGATAGTGTGGTGTCAGCCGGTAATATTGCCGGGTCCGGTCCAGCCCCGAGACCTCCGGGTTGCCGACTGCCTCGACGCGGCAGACGCCCTCGTATCCGTAAATCACATAATCCCCGACCGCAAACATCGTCTCGCTCCTTCCGTACAGTTTCTCCGCGGTTCCTGTGCTTTCGTTCTTTTATAAACATTATAGCACATCTTCCGACGAAAAGGTTATAAAAAGTTGCACAATTTGAATTTTTGGTGGTTTTTGCGAAAAACGACCGCCCGAGGGAGCACTTGTAGTAGACAATTTTTGTGCAAAATGCGAAAACCGGCTGAAAACGAAACGTTTCCAGCCGGTTCTCCGAATCGGATATTTCCTTTTCTCGCTTTTGGTAGTTACTTTATAGGTCGACCTTCTCAAAGCGCTTTACAGACCGGCGCTCCGCCAGAAGGCTCAGCAGCAGCCAGATGCACGCGCCGCCGAGCAGGATCGGAAGCTGACGCAGCTGGTCGGAAAGCGCGTAGCCCTCCAGCAGCGCCGCGCTCTGCGGAAAGACCGCGAGCAGCACGTGCTCGCCCGTCTCCAGCAGCGCGATCAGCAGGAACTGCACGATGCTGCAAAGAAGGAAGGGCTTTCCGAGATCGTAGCCCGTTTTGTAGTGCATCGGCAGGAACAGCGCGTTGAAAACGCCCATCTGTACCAGCGCCAGTCCGAGAAACGCGGCGTTTGCCTCAATGCCGACCTCGTTGTGGATGTGCCCGTACTGCGCACGGACGAGCATGAACGGCACGCAGCAGACCGCTTGCAAAAGCTCCAGCAACAACACCGTATTCACCCGCGCGCGCACCATCTCGGACTTCGTGACCGGCAGGAGCATCATGTAATACACGTCGCGGTTTTCGCGGCAGGACTGGAAAAACAGGAAAATTCCAAGCGAGGTATAGAAAAATGTCACATAATACGGATAGCTCGGAATGAGCAGCAGTGCGCTCAGCGTCAGAAACAGCAGCGGCACCGGCGACATGGCAAGCTTCCATTCCTTATACATCAGCGCCTTCATTGCTCACCCTCCCTTTCCAGATGCACCATGATCTCCTCCAGACTCGGCGCGCGGGCTTTGCACCCGGCGGCAAGCGCCGCATCCCCTGCCCGTAAAAGCCCTGAGAAGGACTCCCGGTGCTTCCTCAGCCCGATCAAAGCCGCCTCCAGCGCAGGCGTCAGCTGCTCCGGCGCGCCCTCTGCCAGCACATAGGCGCTTAGAAGATCTTTTTTGCGCTGCGAAGCAAAAATTTCACCGTTTCGGATGTAGGTGATGTGGTCGGCGCATTTCTCAAGGTCCGAGGTGATGTGCGTCGAGAAGAGGATGGACACGCCGTCCTCCTCGCAGAGTGTCAGGAACAGGTCCAGCAGATCGTCGCGCGAGACCGGGTCCAGACCCGAGGTCGGCTCGTCCAGGATCAGGAGCTTCGCGCCGTGGCTCATCGCCAGCGCCAGCTGATACTTGACCTTCATGCCCTCCGACAGCTCGCTCGTGCGCTTTCCCTCACTCAAATGAAAGCGCGCAAGGCAGCTGCGATACATTGCGTCGTCCCACTGCGGATAAAACCGCTTCGTCGCCTCCGTGATCTGCGAGAGCTTTTTGCGCGGGTAATAGCTCAAGCCGCCCGAGACGAAGCCGATCTGCTGCCGGATGGCGTGCTCGTCGCGTGACATATCCAGCCCAAGAAGCTCGATCTTCCCCGCGTCTGGATGCACCAGATGCAGCAGCGACTTGAGCGTTGTCGTCTTTCCTGCGCCGTTTCGACCGATGAAGCCCATGACAGAGCCCTCCTGCATCGAGAACGAAACGTTCTTCAGCTGAAATTCCGGGTAGCTCTTGCAGAGCCCCTCAATCCTCAGGATCTCCATTGTCCGCCTCCTTTGCGAGCGTCCACAGCGCATCCGGCGTCCGGATGCTGTTTTCATCGAGCAGTGCGATGCCGCGCTTTTTATCTGCCATCAGCAGCAGCTGGTCGCCGGGCTGAATGCCGAACAGCTCTCGCGCGCCCTTCGGGATGACGATCTGCCCCTTTTCGCCGACCTTGACAATGCTGATGAACTTTCCCTTCGGATATTGTAATGCCATATACGCCCTCCATTTCCGAAAAGTATAACTTCTCATACAAAGCATAACACGGAATACAAAAAATTGCAAGTCAAATCCGGAAACACCTCTTGCATTTTGGAAAATATCGTATAGAATGGGTGCAGAGAAATACGCGGCGCTTCCGCGTGAGGTCCGCGTCCGTTGAAGAAAGGAGGCTCTGCCGTGAAATACGTCTGCGATATCTGCGGATGGGTCTATGACGAGGATGAAGGCTATCCCGAGGGCGGCATCGCGCCCGGCACCAAGTGGGAAGACGTCCCCGAGGATTTTGAGTGCCCGGTCTGCTTCGTCGGAAAAGACCAGTTCTCCGAGTCTGACGAATGAGCTGATATACAAACAAGGGACCGCGCCCGCGAGGACGCGGTTTTCGTCACCCCAAAGGGGTGACACCTCGTTTTGCCCGGAGGGCAAAAAACGCGCCGGAGGCGCGGAACACCTCTGGTTGTTTGCACAAACTTGTAGGGGCGGACGCCCCTGTCCGCCCGCCACGCCGAAGGCGCGGGATATGTTTCAGCCCCTTTTTCTTTGCGCGGCAAAGAAAAAGCCGCTGGCGGTAAAAAGAAAACG
>CAKTVN010000190.1 GCA_934623545.1 uncultured Oscillospiraceae bacterium | reverse complement strand
CAAATTCCACACTGGCGTCACGTAAGGTGTTTTGTCTGACGTACACGCCGCCAGACAAAACAGATTTTCACTTTATTCCGCCGTGCGCGGCGGAACTCTACGAGGTTTTTGACGGTCCGGACAGGCGCTGAGGAAACTCAGCGCCTGTTTCTGTCTATATCCTAATTTTTCCAAAATTCTGAATAATTCCGCAATTTTGAAAACAGCTCTTGAAACCGAAGGGCATTTTCAGTATAATATGCGTTGAATCGCCCGCAGGGGCGTATTCCGTACTATGAAACAATGAGAGGAATGATCCCCAAATGAGTGCATCCCGTGAAAAGAACAAGCGCAAGGAACAGGCGCAATCCGGCACCCCGGAGGTTCGGAGTGAAAAGACCGGCATGAGCAAAGGCGGCAAGACTGCCCTTGGCATCGTGATCGCTGTCGTCGTGGTCGCAGCCATCGTTCTGTGCTCTATGCTGTCGAGCGGCTTCTTTGCAAAAAATACAACTGCCGCCACCATCGGTGAGCATAAGCTCAGCCCCGCGATGGTCAACTTCTACAGCGGCAGCGCCTACAGCTCCTTCACGCAGACCTACAGCGATTACGTCAGCCTTTTCTTCGACACCAGCAAGTCTCTGGACAGCCAGGTCTATGACGAAGAGACCGGCGAGACCTGGGGCGACTATTTCCTGCAGCAGGGCTTGACCTCCGCCGCGCAGACCTACGCCGTCTATGACGACGCGATTGCCAACGGCTTTACGCTGACGGAAGAGCAGGAAGCCTCCATCGACTCGCAGCTCTCCAGCCTCGAAAGCTTCATCAAGCTCACCGGCGCGCAGTACGGCTACAACACCGTCAACAGCTATCTGGTCGCGCAGTACGGCACCGGCTGCACGGAGAAGCTCTACCGTGAGTTCCTCTATGTCAACACGCTCGCGCAGGCTTATACAACCTCCGTCAGCGACGGCATGACCTACACTGAGGACCAGCTGGACGAAGCGTATGCCGCCGATCCCAGTGCCTATGACGGCGTCACCTACCGCTCCTACTACTTCAGCAGCGCCGACTACGCCGATGACTCCACGGACAGCGATGAAGAGCTGACCGAGGAGCAGCAGGAAGCGCAGACCGCGCTCCAGATGGCAGCCGCCAAGACGGACGCCGACGCAATGCTCGCGGCGATCACCGACGAGCAGTCCTTCATCGATCTGAGCCTCGAGTACGCGCCCGAGGATTCCAAGGAAACCTATCAGGACGAGAGTGCGACGCTTAAGAGCGACATCCGCAAGAGCAGCTGCCCGACCGACCTCGCCGACTGGCTGTTCGACTCCGCACGCGCCGAGGGCGACACGAACTGTGTAGAAACCACCAGCGGCTATTATGTCGTGTATTATCTCAGCCGTGATACCCACGATGCACTCACCAAGAATGTACGTCACATCCTCATCAGTGTCTCCGACACCTCCGACGAGTCCGCTGTTGCCGAGGCGCACGCCAAGGCAGAGGCCATCCTTGCCGAGTATCAGTCCGGCGAGCAGACCGAGGACGCCTTTGCCGCCCTGTCCGAGAAGTATCTGAACGACGGCACCGCCGCCGAAGCCCGCGAGTATGAGAACGTCTATCCCGGTCAGATGGTCGAGGAATTCGAAAACTGGTGCTATGACGAAAGCCGCCAGCCCGGCGACACAGGCGTGGTCGACAGCAGCTACGGCTCTCATGTCATGTACTTCTGCGGCGACGGCGACCGCACCTATCGCAGCATCCTGGTCGAGAATACGCTGCACTCCAACGATTACAACGACTGGTACAACGCTCTGACGGAGAACGCGACCTATACGGAGTCCGCCTTCGGCATGAAGTTGGCGAACAAGCGCTGAGTATCGAAAGCACTATTTTGCGAAAGCTGCCATCTGGCAGCTTTCGCCATATCACAGGGAGATCCCACTATGAATCATCAATTCAGCCGCGAGGTCATGCTGCTCGGTGAAGAGGGGCTGGCTCGTCTTCAAAACGCACACGTCGCCGTCTTCGGCATCGGCGGTGTCGGAAGCTTCATCGCCGAGGCGCTGGCGCGCGCGGGCGTCGGCGCGATCACGCTCGTGGACAATGACACCGTCTGCGAGAGTAATCTCAACCGGCAGCTCGTCGCCCTGCGCTCCACCATCGGGCAGTATAAGACCGACGTCATGGCGGCGCGCATCGCCGACATCAACCCGGACTGCCGCGTGCGCTGCATCCGCGCGTATTATGAAGAGTCGAACAAGGAGGAATTTTTCTCCCTCGGCTTTGACTACATCGCCGACGCGATCGACTCGGTCTACAGCAAGCTCAGCCTCATCGTGACCGCGCAGGAGCGCGGCATCCCGATCATCAGCTCCATGGGGACCGGAAACCGCCTTGACCCCGCAAAATTCGTCATCACGGACATTTCCAAAACCTCCGGCTGTCCGCTCGCGCGGGTGATGCGGCGGGAGCTGCGGCTGCGCGGCGTGCGCCACCACACGGTGCTTGCCAGCACGGAGCTTCCGCTCAAGCCGCGTCCGTCTCAGGAGCCCGGCGTCTCGGAAAACCGCCATGTTCCCGGCTCCGTTTCCTGGGCACCGCCGTGCGCCGGGATGCTGATCGCGGGCTACATTCTGCGCGCGCTGGCGCTGCCGCCGGAGGGCGTAAGCGAATAAAATACGCCTCCGCTGCCAATACTGTGCAGCGGAGGTTTTTTATGAAGCAAAAATGGATCGTACCTTATGCCCTCTGCGGCGCAGCAGCAGGGCTCATAAACGGATTTTTCGGCGCGGGCGGCGGAATGGTCCTCGTGCCGCTGCTCATCCGGCTCGGAAAGCTGGAGGATAAAAAGGCGTTTTCTTCCGCCATCAGCATCATTCTCCCCCTGTGTTTTGTCTCGATCGCGGTCTATGCCGCGAAGGGGATGCTGCCGTTAAAGGCGTCGCTCCCCTACCTTGCCGGCGGGCTGCTCGGCGGCGTTGCAGCGGGGCTGCTGTTTCAGCGCATCCCAGCGCGAGTGCTGCATCTGGTGCTTGGCGCACTGATCTTGTTTGGAGGGCTCCGTCTGCTCGTATGCTGAATTTTCTGCTTGCCGCTGCCGCAGGGCTGATCTGCGGCGTGCTCTCCGGCTTCGGCATCGGAGGCGGGAGCCTGCTCATGGTCTGGATGACCGCCGTTTTGTCCATGGAGCAGAAAACTGCGCAGGGCGTCAATCTGCTCTATTTTCTGCCGACCGCCGCTGCGGCGCTGATCTTTCACGCAAAGAACCGCATGGTCGAGTGGCGCGCTGTCATCCCCGCTGCGATCGCCGGGTGCTGCACCGCGGCGCTCGGCGCGCTTCTGGCGGCGCGGCTCGAAATGGCGCTGCTGCGGAAGCTGTTCGGAGGTTTTTTGATTCTCGTCGGAGTTTCGGAAATTTTTGCTTTTATAAAAAAGAAAAAATGAGAAAAGAAGTGTTTCCAAAAATGAATGGAGGGAATGCCTATATATCCGCGGATTCGGGCGCTTTGGGAGGACCGCGATCTTACGCAGCGCGAGATGGGTGCGCTCCTCTCATGCAGCCAGCGTGTTTACAGCAATTATGAGCGCGGCGATGTGGACATTCCGACCTCAGTCCTGATTCGTCTTGCCGACTTCTATTCGGTCTCCATCGACTATCTGCTCGGACGGACAAGCGATCCAAACGTGAATTTGTAATACTATTTTCTGATTAAATTCTTTAGGCAACACCGCACAATTCGGCAAGCAGATTCGGCGAGAGATTTTTCGCCAAGTCAAGGTTTGAAAAGTGCAGGAAT
>CAKTVN010000189.1 GCA_934623545.1 uncultured Oscillospiraceae bacterium | reverse complement strand
ATCCCCCTTTGCCATTCTTTCTTTCGACCGTCAACGGCGCTTTCTTTCTCATGCGAGAAAGAAAGCGGGGTTGAAACATTCCCCGCGCATTTCATGCGCGGGATAAATAAATCGCTCTTGACAAATCTTTCTTTCCGCGTTATTATCGACATATGACGAAAACAAATTGCGTTCCGCGCGGCATTTCCTTTGACAAAACGCGGCATACTGAACGCAGGACTCCTTGAGAAGGGAAGCGGAAACAAATGAAGCAGAAATTCAACATCACCGGCATGACGTGCTCGGCGTGCAGCGCGCGAGTCGAGCGCGTATCCGGGCAGGTCCCCGGCGTCCGGAAGGCAGAGGTCAATCTGCTGGCAGGACGGATGGACGTGGACTACGACGAAACGCAGACGACGCCGCAGGCGATCATCGACGCTGTCGTGCACGAGGGCTACGGCGCAGAGCTTGCCGACGAGCATCATCCCTCCCGCAAAAACGAACAGCAGGAAAAGCAGCTCAGGAATATGCGCACGCGCATCTGGGTATCGGCGGTATCGCTGCTGCTTCTGATGTACGTCTCGATGGGGCACATGATCGGGCTTCCGATGCCGCACATTTTCCACGACGGCATGAAGGGCTTTTTCCTCATGGCGGCGGTCGAGCTTGTGTTCCTCATCCCCATCCTGATCGTGAACCGTGTCTTTTTCACAAGCGGCTTTGCGAAGCTGTTCCACGGCGCGCCGAATATGGACACGCTGGTCGCGGTCGGCTCCGCCGCCGGTGTGATCTACAGCTTCTATGCCATCGCAGTGGGCGACACGATGGGGCTGTATTTTGAATCCTCCGGCATGATCCTGACGCTCGTGACGCTCGGCAAATACTTCGAGACGCGCGCCAAGGGCAAGACCGGTCAGGCGATCGAAAAGCTGATGGACCTGTCGCCGAAGACGGCGTTCGTCGAGCGCGGCGGGCAGGAGACGGAGATCCCGGTCGAGGAGGTCGTCGTCGGCGATCTCGTGTCGGTGCGTCCCGGCGGGCGCATCCCGGTCGACGGTATCGTCGTCTCGGGAAGCTCCGCGGTGGATGAGAGCGCGCTGACTGGCGAGAGTATGCCAGTCGAGAAAAAAGAGGGCGACCGCGTTGCGGCGGCGACCATCAACAAGACCGGCTTCCTGCGCTTCCGTGCGGAGAAGGTCGGCGAGGACACAACGCTGGCGCAGATCATCCGTCTGGTCGAGGAAGCGGGCGGCTCCAAGGCGCCGATCGCGCGGCTCGCGGACAAGATCGCAGGCGTGTTCGTCCCGGTCGTGATGTGCATCGCACTGGTCGCGACGGTCGTTTGGCTGCTGCTCGGAAAGGACGTCGGCTACGCGCTGAGCGTCGGCATTTCGGTGCTGGTCATCTCGTGCCCGTGTGCGCTGGGTCTGGCGACGCCGGTCGCGATCATGGTCGGCACGGGGCGTGGAGCGGAGCTCGGCGTGCTCTTTAAGAGCGCCGAGTCTCTGGAGGAGCTGCACAAGGTCACGGCGGTCGTGATGGACAAGACCGGCACACTGACCGAGGGCAAGCCCGTCGTGACGGACATCGCGCCGAATGGTGTCTCTGAAAGGGAGCTTTTGCGGCTCGCCGCTGGGCTTGAAAAGCAGTCTGAGCATCCGCTGGCGGAGGCGGTCCTGAAAAAAGCCGCAGAGCTTCAGCTCACGGTCCCGGAGGCGGAGGACTTCCGCTCCATCCCCGGCAGAGGCATCGAGGCTGTGATCGCCGGCACGCGCTATCTCTCCGGCAACCGCGCCTTCCTCGAAGAAAACGGCGTCGCGTTCACCGACGGCGAGCGCTTCGCACAGGAGGGCAAAACGCCGCTCTATTTCGCGGCTGCGGACGGGCGCTTCCTCGGCACGATCGCGGTCGCGGACGTGGAGAAGAAAACCTCGCGGGCGGCGGTCGCGGCGCTGAAGCAGCGGCACATGGAGGTCATCCTTCTGACGGGCGACAACGCCCTCACGGCGAACGTGATCGCAAAGCGGCTCGGCATTGAGCGCGTCATTTCCGGCGTGCTGCCTGCCGATAAGGAGAAAACCATCCGCGCGCTTCAGAATGAGGGCAAGGTCGTCGCCATGGTCGGCGACGGCATCAACGACGCTCCGGCGCTGATGCGCGCCGACGTCGGCATCGCCATCGGCGCTGGAACGGACGTTGCGATGGAGTCGGCGGACGTAGTCCTGATGCGTTCGGACCCGATGGATGTTGTCCGCGCGTCCGATCTCAGCCGCGCCGTCCTGCGCAACATCAAGGAAAACCTGTTCTGGGCGTTTTTCTACAACACGCTCGGCATTCCGGTGGCTGCCGGCGTTCTGATCCCGCTGGGGGTCAAGCTCAGCCCCATGATCGGCGCGGCGGCGATGAGCCTCAGCTCCGTATTTGTCGTGACCAACGCGCTTCGGCTGCGCTTTTTCAAGCCGAAAACAGACGCCGCCTCCGAGGGGAATGCCCCTGTGGAGACAGCGGAACAAACTGAGGAGGATGTATCCATGAAAACAGTATTGCAGGTCGAGGGTATGATGTGCGGGCACTGCAAAGCCCATGTGGAAAAGGCGCTGCTCGCCGTGCCGGGTGTGGAGAGCGCAGAGGCAGATCTTGATAAGAAGACTGCCACCGTCACCGGAAACGTGGACCGTGCAGCATTGATCGCGGCGGTCAAGGAAGCCGGATACGAGGCGAAATAAGCAAAGGGGCTGCCTCTTAGTGAGACAGCCCCTTTTTGTTCAGCTCAAAAAATCGCGCAACTTCTTGCTTCTCGACGGGTGGCGCAGCTTCCGCAGCGCCTTGGACTCGATCTGACGGATGCGCTCGCGCGTCACATCGAACTCCTTGCCGACCTCCTCGAGCGTATGGGGCTTGCCGTCGCGCAGACCGAAGCGCATCCGCAAAACCTCCTGCTCACGCGGGGTCAGGGTCGCCAGCACGTCCTCCAGCTGCTCGCGCAGCAGCGTGTACGACGCCTCCTCCGGCGGCTGCGACGCGTCGGTATCCGGGAGGAAATCGCCGAGATGGCTGTCCTCCTCTTCGCCGACCGGCGTCTCGAGCGAGACCGGCTCCTGCGCGATCTTCATGATCTCCTCGACCTTGGAAACGTCCATGTGCAGCTCCTTCGCGACCTCCTCGGTGGTCGGCTCGCGTCCGAGCGTCTGGACCATGCTGTGCGAGGTGCGCAGCACGCGGTTGATCGTCTCGACCATATGTACCGGGATGCGGATGGTGCGCGCCTGATCGGCGATCGCGCGCGTGATCGACTGCCGGATCCACCACGTCGCATAGGTAGAGAATTTATAGCCCTTGGTATAGTCGAATTTCTCGACCGCCTTCATGAGCCCCAGATTGCCCTCCTGAATGAGGTCGAGCAGCTGCATCCCGCGCCCGACGTAGCGCTTGGCGATGGACACGACCAGCCGGAGATTCGCCTCGCTCATCCGCTGGCGCGCGGCTTCGTCTCCCTGCGCCATGCGCTTCGCGGTCTCCAGCTCCTCCTCCGGGGTCAGGAGCTTGATCTTGCCGATCTCCTTGAGATACATCCGGACCGGGTCGTCAAGCCTTCCCTCGCCGAGATCGTCATAGCGCGCGAGCTCCTCTTCTGTCGGCGCCGCCTCCAGCTCGCCGTTTTCGATCGCCTCCATGTCGTCCAGCGTCGGGCTGTCCAGCCCGTCCGCCGTCCCGATCAGGTCCAGCACGTCGCTGACGTCGATCTCAACGCCGGCTGCCTCCAGCACGTCGTAAAACTGCTCGGTCTGCTCCTCGGTGGCATCGGC
>CAKTVN010000188.1 GCA_934623545.1 uncultured Oscillospiraceae bacterium | reverse complement strand
GCGCTGGAGCGCGATTTCGGCTTCCGCCCGCAAACGCCGCTGCGCGAGGGGCTGCGCCGCTTCGCAGAGTGGTATAAGGCGTTTTATATGTGAAATACCGTCGAAAGGAGTGTTCGCAATGTCAGACAGGCATTCTGCGCCGTCTCGGCTGGAGCTCGATTATGCCCGCTATCCCCGAAGAAAGGATATGCCGCGATATCAAAAATACTATCGAAAGGCGCAGTCTACCTCTTCTCTCCCGCTTCGCATTCTATACCGCGTGCTTTTCAAGCTGTCCCGGGACCGGCATCTGGTCGACCTTTCCGTAGACTGTGACATCGGCGGCGGGCTGTATCTCGGGCATCCGCACTGCATTACCATCAACCCCGCTGTCCGCATCGGACAAAACGTCAATATCCATAAGGGCGTTACGATCGGGCAGGAAAATCGTGGCGCGCGTAAGGGCGTCCCCACCATTGGAAACAGTGTGTGGATCGGAGTCAATGCAGCCATCGTCGGAAATATAACGATCGGCGACGACGTACTGATTGCCCCGAACACTTATGTAAACTGCGACATCCCGCCACACTCCGTGGTATTTGGAAACCCATGTCAGATCAAACCCAGAGAGCGCGCAACACAAGACTACATCAATCGGACTGTTCCGTTAGATATACAAGGAGAAAATGTATGAAGATCGCAGTAGCAGGTACCGGTTATGTCGGGCTTTCGCTGGCGGTGCTGCTGGCGCAGCACAACCGGGTGGAGGCGGTGGACATCGTCCCGGAAAAGGTGCAGCAAATCAACAGCCGAAAATCGCCGATACAGGACGAATATATCGAAAAATATCTGGCGGAAAAGGCGCTCGACCTCACGGCGACGCTTGACGCGGAGCACGCGTACCGCGATGCGGACTTCGTCGTGATCGCCGCGCCGACCAATTACGACAGCCGGAAAAATTTCTTTGACACCTCGGCGGTCGAGTCGGTCATCCGGCTGGTCATGCAGTATAATCCGAACGCCGTCATGGTCATCAAATCTACGGTCCCGGTCGGATTTACCGCGGCGGTGAGGGAGAAATACGGATGCAAAAATATTCTGTTCAGCCCGGAATTTCTGCGCGAATCGAAGGCGCTGTATGACAACCTCTATCCCAGCCGCATCATCGTCGGCACAGATTTGAGCGACGAACAGCTGGTCGATGCGGCGAACGCGTTCGCGCGGTTGCTTCAAGAGGGTGCGATCAAGGAGAACATCGACACGCTCATCATGGGCTCAACCGAGGCGGAGGCGGTGAAGCTGTTCGCGAATACATACCTCGCGCTGCGCGTGTCGTACTTCAACGAGCTCGACACCTACGCCGAGATGAAGGGACTTGACACGCGGCAGATCATCGAGGGCGTATGCCTCGACCCGCGCATCGGGAACCACTACAATAACCCCTCCTTCGGCTACGGCGGCTATTGCCTGCCGAAGGACACCAAGCAGCTGCTTGCGAATTACGCCGACGTGCCGCAGAATATGGTGTCCGCCATTGTGGAGTCCAACCGCACACGTAAGGACTTTATCGCGGACCGCGTGCTTCGAACGGCGGGCTATTACGGCTACGAAGAGGACAACGATTACAGCGAAACGAGAGAAATGCCCGTCACGATCGGTGTGTACAGGCTGACGATGAAGTCCAATTCGGACAATTTCCGGCAGTCGTCGATTCAGGGTGTCATGAAGCGGATCAAAGCCAAGGGCGCGCGGGTCGTGATCTACGAGCCGTCGCTGAAGGACGGCGAGACGTTCTTCGGAAGCGAGATCGTCAACGATCTGGCGCGCTTCAAGGCGATGTGCCGGGCAATCATAGCAAATCGCTACGATGCGTGTCTCGACGATGTGGCGGAGAAGGTCTATACGAGAGATATTTTCAGGCGGGATTGAGCGCAGAAAAGGAAGGTCGTCGTGGATACAGAGACAGAAAAAGTGATGTTTGCGCTGCTTCGTTCAGCGGCCTGCGGCGGACTTCTTTCCGATGAGGAAAAAGCACTTTATGACGCCCAGCAGCTGCCGCAGCTCCTGCACACGGCAAGGCGGCACGACGTGGCGCATCTGCTGGCGCTGGGACTCAAAAAGAACGACCTGCTGGACGAAAACGACCGGCAGATCGAAACGGAGATTTTCAGGGCGGTATACCGCTACGAGCAGCTGAATTACGAGATGAACGTGCTCTGCTCGGCGCTGGAAGCCGCGCAAATTCCGTTTCTCCCGCTGAAGGGCGCCGTCATACGGAGCATTTATCCCGAGCCGTGGATGCGCACGAGCTGTGATATTGACATTTTGGTCCATGAGGAGGATTTGCAGAAGGCAATCGCATATCTTACGGAGCATTGCGCGTATCGCTTTGAAGTGAAAAACTCTCATGATGCATCCATGTATACGTCTGGTGGAAATCACATTGAGCTGCATTATGGACTGATCGAGCAGGGAAAAGCGCAGCTTGCTGCGGCGGTGCTGAATGAGGTGTGGGACACTGCTGTGAGATGCAGCGGCTTGGAATATCGCTATGAAATGCCGGACGAAATGTTCTATTTCTACCATGTGGCACATATGGCAAAGCATTTTGAAAACGGCGGCTGCGGCATTCGCCCATTCATCGATCTGTGGATGCTGAACCATCGCGCACCTTTTAATCAGAACCAGCGTAGCGCACTGCTTGAAAAGGGAAGACTTGCGCTTTTTGCGGAGCAGGCAGAGCGGCTGGCGGAGACGTGGCTCGGCGAGGAAGAATATAACAAAATCACAAAGCAGATGGCAGATTATATATTGCGCGGCGGCGTGTATGGAACGGATAAAAACCGCATTGCGGTCCAGCAGCAGAAGGAGGGCGGACAGGTAAAATACGCGCTTTCCAAGATCTTTATACCGTACAGCGAACTCAGATTTCATTATCCGGTATTGGAGCGGCATCCATACCTGACGCCGCTGATGGAGATACGTCGTTGGGGAAAGCTCATTTTCTGCGGGCACCTGAAGCGGACAACGAATGAGCTGAAATACAACAGCAGCATTCCAAAAGAGGCTGCGGTCGAGATGCGACTGTTTTTGAAGAATATCGGTTTGCAGTGAATGTTTTTCACAAATTATGGCTCCCGCTTTCCGAAAGGGAAGCGGGAGCTTTTTCGCGTTGCCGGAATCTGTGCAACAAAATGCCTCAAATTTGACTACATATGGAGGGCGAAATGCCCTATCCTATGACGAGGTGATGAGAAAAATGATTGAAAGAGCAGCGACCCCGGGGCAGACGATCACGCTGGGACATACGGGCGAAAATGGCGCGTTGCGCGTTGCGTTTTCGCTGCTGCCGTACCGGCAGACGCTCCCGGGAGGGAAGGCTGCGCTGTTGGTGCAGCGGCATGGCGACGCCGAGGCGTATCCGGTTTCGTTGGAGACGGAGGGGGATACGGCTTACTGGACGGTCTGTGGAGCAGACACGGAAAAGGCGGGCTACGGGCAGTGCGAGCTGCAATGGTATTTGGGCGAAACACTCTCGAAATCGGACAAATTTGATTTTTGGGTGTCGCAGGCGCTGGACGCAGGCACAGAGCCACCGAAGGAGCCGTCCAAGCGCTGGTTTGACGCGCTTCGGGCGGAGGTCGGTGATCTGGACGCGCTGACGACCGAGACGAAGGAAAGCCTGGTCGCGGCGATCAACGAGCTGGCGGGCGCGCCGGGGGCACAGATGCGTGTTTCCGGCGGGTATATCCAGTACAGCAGCGACGGCGGCGCGAGCTGGGAAAATGTGATCGCGACCTCTGCGCTGAAGGGTGATGCCGGATATAGCCCGACGATCACGGTACAGTCAATGACCGGCGGCGTGTACATTTCCATCCGAAACCAGAGC
>CAKTVN010000187.1 GCA_934623545.1 uncultured Oscillospiraceae bacterium | reverse complement strand
GTTCCAGGAGTTCGCCAACACCAACATCGCGCTGAAGGCGCTGACGGAAGAGGTCGACGACATCGGTATGCTCGCGAGCGTCCCCGGCGCTGCGGATATGCGCACGGAGATCGACAAGATGGTTCAGGGCGTGGCGCTCGGCATGACGGATACAGACACTGCCTACGCTGCCTTTGAGACCGCCTGCAAGGACGCCCTCGCCAGCAAATAAGCATACCCCTGACTAGTTCCGCCGCGCGGCGGAGCTCGTGAAATTTTGAAACTCCGTATGGCATCTGCTCTGCCCAATTTGGGCAGAGCGGATGTTCATGAATCACCCCGGGCGGACAAGCGCGTTCGTTGTCGTTTGAAAGGAGAGTTCATGTCCAAGCTTCTGGTTTTCTGCATTGACGCACTTTGTGCGTCCGATGCCGCGAAAATGCGCACGATGCCGCATTTTGCGCCGCTTTTTGAACGCGGGGCGCTGGTCGAAAAGATCGAGCCGGTGCTGCCCGCGCTGACCTATACCTGCCACACCTCGATCCTGACCGGGACCTATGCCGGGCGGCACGGGATCATCAACAACGAAAGAATGAGCCGCGGCGGACATTTGAACACGCCGTGGTACTGCATGAAATCCGAAGTCCGCGGGCAGACGCTGCTGGATGCGGCGCATCAGCATGGGCGGACGACCTGTTCTCTGAGCTGGCCGGTCTCAGGCGGCGCGGAGTACGATATGAATATGCCGATGATCGTTCCCTACAGTTATCAGGGCTATGAGCCGCAGAAATGGCTCAGGGGCACTGCAACCGATAATCTGATGGAACGTTATTTCTATAAGCACGGGCGTTATCTGATGGGACCGGACCGCAGCCTCGACCTCTACACGATGGCGCTTGCGCTGGACATTCTGGAGGACGGACCGCAGCCGGATGTGATGCTGGTCAAAATGTGCGATCTGGACTCCGTGCGCCATACCTACGGCGTGTTCCATGAGAACACGGTCACGCAGCTCAGAATGCACGACGAGCAGCTCGGCGCGATCCTGGAATGCCTGCGGCGCAAAGGGACGCTCGACGAGACGAACATCGTCGTGCTCGGCGACCACGGGCAGACTGATATCCGGGACGCGTTCTTGATGAACGTGTGGCTGCGCAAGAAGGGGCTGCTGCAGATCGACGCGGAGGGGAACCTTCAGTCCTTTGACGCACTGTGCCATTCGACCGGGCTTGCGGCGCTCATCGAGGTGCGCGACCCCGGCGACAAGGCGCTGCTCAAGCGGGTGCGCGACGCGCTCGAGGAGCTGCGCGAGGACCCGGAGGTCCGGCTCGGAATGATTCTGGACGCCGTGGAGGCGCAGACGCAGTACGGTCTTTCCGGACCGTTCGACTTCGTGATCGAGAGCAGCCTCCCGATCGCGTTCGGAGAATATCTGTCCGGCGACGCGCTCTGGCGCAGCTGCCAGCCCGGCGATAAGAAGACCGGCGTCGCGACGCACGGCGGAAGCCCCGGACGCGAAGAGGTGACCATGTTCCTTGCGGCGGGTCCGGATGTGTGCCATACGACGGTCCGCGAAAGCCACTCGATGGTAGACGAGGCGCCGACGATGGCTGCCATGCTGGGACTGACGATGCCGGACGCGGACGGCAGCGTGATTTCGGAAATTTTGAGGTGAGCGCTATGCAGATCAAACTTGACCATCTGACCAAAAGCTTCGGCGAGAACATCGCCGTAAATGACCTGTCCATTACGCTGGAAAGCGGCAAGCTGATCGCGCTGCTCGGACCGAGCGGCTGCGGCAAGACCACGACGCTCAACATGATCTCGGGCATTCTCCCCGTGACCGGCGGCAAGGTGTTCTTTGACGACCGCGATGTGACCGCGCTGCCCCCGGAAAAGCGCGGGATCGGGCTGGTGTTCCAGAATTACGCGCTCTATCCCCATATGACGGTGCTTCAGAACATCTGCTTCCCGATGGAGATCCGGAAAATCCCCAAGAAGGAGCGCCTGGCGCGGGCGCAGGAGCTGGCGGAGCTGGTACATATCACGCCGCTGCTCAAGCGCAAGCCGGCGGAGCTTTCCGGCGGTCAGCAGCAGCGCGTCGCGATCGCGCGCGCTCTGTCCAAGCAGCCGGATGTGCTGCTGCTCGACGAGCCGCTTTCCAATCTGGACGCAAAGCTGCGCATTGAAATGCGCGAGGAGATCCGCCGCATCCAGCGCGAGGCTGGCATCACGACGGTCTTTGTCACGCACGATCAGGAGGAGGCGAGCAGCATCGCCGACCGCGTTGTCCTTCTGAAGGACGGCGTGTTACAGCAGGAGGATACAGCGCGCGGGCTGTACGAAAACCCGAAAAACCTCTTTGCGGCGGACTTTTTGGGTACGCCGCCCATCAACAAGCTCGCCGGTACGCTGACGCAGGGCAAGCTGGTGCTGGACGGCGGCGTCCCGGTCGCGATGCAGCTGCCGCAGGGACTTGCGGAGGGGCAGAAGCTCATTCTGGCGATCCGCTCGGAGAGCATCGTTCCGAACGCGCCGCAGCCCGCGTTCTCGGCGAAGGTGCTGGAGCGTTATTCCCTCGGCAAGGACGAGCTGGTCCGGCTCGAGTGCGGCGCTCAGCAGCTGCGCGGGCTCGTCCCGGCAGAGCTGGAGCTTCTGCCGCAGACACAGGTCGGCGTGGGACTCAGGCAGCGCGGCGTCTTTCTCTTTGACGCGCAGACAGGGGAGCGGTTTTTATGAAAGAACGGAAATTACGCCGCGCACGCGCGGACGGTGAGCGTGTGACCTTTCGCACGTTTGCTGAGCCCGGACTGTTCCTGCTGCCGTTTATGCTGGGGCTTCTGATCTTTACGGTCTATCCGTTTGTCAACGTCATCCTGCTTTCCTTCCGCGAGGATTACAGCCTCATCACGGGCGAGTTTTCGCAGATCGGACTTGGCAACTACGCGGAGATCTTCCATGACCCGAGCTTTTTGAGCGGGCTTCGCAACACAGCGCTCTATGTGCTGATCGTAGTCCCGGTCGCGACAGCGCTGTCGCTGCTGATCGCGTCGCTGCTGAACGCGGATATCCGGCTTCAGGGGCTGTTCCAGACCTGCTATTTTCTCCCGATGGTCACGTCGATCACGGCGGTCGGTCTGGTCTGGAAGTGGATGTTCAACTATGACTACGGTCTGATCAACTACGTCTTCTCCCTGTTCGGGATCGCGCCGGTCAACTGGCTCAACGACCCGCACTATAACCTTGCGGCGCTCATCATCTACGGCATCTGGAATGTGCTCCCATTTACGATCATCCTGATCCTCTCGGGCTATCAGAACATCAACCCGCAGTATTATACCGCCGCGCGCATCGACGGCGCGCGCACGGGGCGCATCTTCTGGCGCATCACGGTCCCGCTGCTCGCGCCGACGCTGGGGCTGACGATGATCGTGAACGTCATTTCCGCGTCCAAGGTCTTCTCCGAGCTCTTCCCGCTGTTCAACGGCAACCCCGGCTCCGCGTATTCTCTTTACACAGTGGTCTACTATCTGTTTGATATGTTCTATAAGCAGTGGAAGCTTGGTCCGGCGGCTGCGAGCGCGGTGGTCCTGTTTGTGATCGTCCTGATTTTCACGCTGTTACAGCTCTTTGTGCAGCGCAAGTGGAAGAACTATTGAGGTGATGGGATGAAAGCTGCAAAAAAGACGCTGGTCTATGTGATCCTGATTTTCGGAGCCCTGATGATGGTCCTCCCGTTTTTCTGGATGCTGATCTCCTCGGTCAAGACCGCGGCGGAGGTGAATACCACGCCGCCGACGTTCTGGCCGAAGGAATTTGTGTTTGAAAATTATACCTACGCGTTTTCCAAGGCGCCGTTTCTGACCTATTTCCGCAACTCTCTGATCGTAACGGTCGTATGCGTCGCCTGCACCATGT
>CAKTVN010000186.1 GCA_934623545.1 uncultured Oscillospiraceae bacterium | reverse complement strand
GAGAGAAAAGATGGTGCCGCCGGAGGCACAGTTACAGTGTCGCTGTAAAAACGGCACTGCGGTGCAATCGCAGAAGTGTTCCGCGCCTGCGGCGCGGTCGGGCGGACAGGGTCGTCCACCCCTACAGATCTGTACAAATAGGCTGAAGCACGCCCCGCACGCTGCGCGTGCGGATAAGGCGTCACCCTTCGGGTGACGCAGCCTCCTGCGTCCTCCGGACGCAGTTACCCCCGCGCCTCCGGCGCGCAACTTGCGCCCTCCGGGCGCAAAAGAGGTGTCACCCCTTTCGGGGTGACAAAGCCGCGTCCTTCGGGCGCGGAAAAGGCTCCTGCCTGACGGCAGGAGCCTTTGATCTCAGGCTACTCTTGTAAGCAGCCCCACCAATAAATTCACGACGCCGCCCATGACCATGATCAGGATCGGATTGAGCTTTGTCTTGCGCAGCAGTACGAAGCAGAGCGCAAAGATCCCGACCATGAGCCAGTTGGTCGCTGCGAGCGAGACCGCGCCGCCGCCCCAGAAGGCGCTGATAAGGATCAGCACGCCTGCGGAGGCGATCATCGCGACGACCGCCGGACGGAGCGAGCCGAGGACGCTTTGCAAGACCGCGATGTTGCGGTATTTGAGATACAGCTTCGCGATCAGCGTCACAAGGATGCACGCCGGGAGAATGCAGCCCGCCGTCGCGACCAGTGCGCCGGGCACGCCCGCGATCTTCGTGCCGACAAAGGTCGCCGCGTTCACCGCGATCGGTCCGGGCGTCATCTCGGCGATGGTCACGAGATCCGCAAACTCACTCATCGTCAGCCAGCCGTGCAGCGTGACGATCTGCGCCTCGATCAGCGGCATCGCCGCGTAGCCGCCGCCGAAGGAGAGCGCGCCGATCTGCAAAAAGCTCAAAAGCAGCTGAAGATAGATCATTTGCGCTCCCTCCCTCTGGCAATCAGCGTCCGTACAACGCCGAGGGCGATGCAGGTCAGAATGATATACACCACGTTCACGCGGAACACACACGCCGCGACGAACGACGCCAGCATGATCAAAATCGACAGGGCGCTCTTCTGCTTCACAACATCGCCGCCCATGTCCCACACGGTCGAGGCGATGACCGCGCCGACGCCTGCCTGCATTCCGGCAAGCATCTTGCTCACGACAAAGTTATCGCGGAACAGCTCATAAAAATAGGAGATCGCCGAGATGATCACAAACGGCGGAATGATCGTTGCGACGATCGCGACCAGCGCGCCGATCAGCCCCGCCAGCTTATAGCCGACGACGATCGCGCCGTTGACGGCGACCGCGCCGGGCGAGGACTGCGCGATGGCGATGAGATCGAGCATCTCATCCTCCTCGATCCAGTGCAGCTCATCGACGTATTTGCGTTTCATCAGCGTCACGATCACGTAGCCGCCGCCGAAGGTAAACGCGCTCAGATACAGGGTCGAGAAAAAGAGCTTTCTCAGCACTTGCGCTTTGCTCTTCATAGTAGCCGTTCCTCCTCATTGACTTTCTCAAGCAATAGTGTAGCCGCTCTTGACCTATTTGTAAAATAGTATTATTATATGGAATATATAATCAATTTCTTATGAATCACGGAGGCTGCCATGACACTGCGGCATATGCGCATTCTGGTCGCCGTCTTCCAGCAAAAGAGCGTCACCCGCGCCGCCGAGTCGCTGCATCTGGCACAGCCGTCGGTCAGTCTCGCGCTGCGGGAGCTGGAGGATTATTACGGCGTGACGCTCTTTACGCGCGTCGGGCGGTGCATCTCCCCCACCGAATGCGGCAAGGCGTTTTACGGCTATGCGGTCCACATCGTCTCGATGGTCGACGAGCTGGAAACACAGATGCGCAACTGGGACACGCTCGGCGCGGTCCGCATCGGCTCCACGGTCACCATCGGCACGCATCTTCTGCCGGCGCTGGTCCGGCAGCTCCAGTCTGAATTTCCGGAGCTGCGCATCGACGTCAAGGTCTGCAAGGCAAGCCAGGTCGAGCAGCTCATCCTCGACAACGAGATCGACCTCGGGCTCATCGAAACGCAGCCGGAGCACGCGGAGCTGTGCGCCGTCCCCTTCCTGCGCGACGAGCTCCGCGCGGTCGTCCCGCCCGCATCCATGCTCGCCAAGCAGGCGGACGTCACCATTCAGGAGCTCGCAGAGTATCCGTTTCTGATGCGTGAGCCCGGAAGCGCAGGGCGAAAAATTCTCGACGCCTGCTTTGCGCTGCACCATATGTCGGTGCCCCCCGCGTGGGAAAGTGTCAGCACACAGGCGATCGTCAAGGCGGTCGCGGAGGGGCTGGGCGTCGCCGTGCTGCCGCAGAAGCTGGTTGAGCGCGACGCGGACGAGGGCGCAGTCGTGATGCTCCCGTTCCGCGAGCCGCTTTACAGAACGCTCTACGCCGTCTATCATCAGAGAAAATATCTTTCCGCAAGTATGCAGCGGCTGCTCGCGCTGTGCCGGTCGCTCGGCGCGGAGGAAGCTCCCGGAGGTTCCCTATGAAAGACTATTCGATCATGATCAAGCCCGCGTCGTCGCTGTGCGATCTGCGGTGCAAATACTGCTTCTATGCAGATGTCTCCGCGCTGCGAAGCGTCCGCTCCTTCGGCATCATGCAGCCGGAGGTCATGCGGAAGATGCTGCAAAACATCGAGCGCAGCCTCGCCCCCGGCGACCACGTCACGCTGGCGTTTCAGGGCGGCGAGCCGACGCTTGCCGGGCTCGACTATTTCCGCGCCTTTGCGCAGATCGTCGACAGCTGGGACCGGGGCATTCAGGTCCACTACGCGCTTCAGACCAACGCCATCCATCTGGACGAGGACTGGTGCCGGTTTCTGAAGGAGCGCGATTTTCTGGTCGGCGTCTCCTACGATCTGCTGCCGGACTGCCACGACGCTGTGCGCGTTGACGCCGCCGGGAAGCCCACCGCGCGGCGCGTCGAGCAGGCGATCGCGCTTCTGCGCCGGTACGGCGTGGAGTTCAACGTCCTGTGTACGCTCACCAACCAGATCGCCCGCCACCCGCAGCAGGTCTGGAAGCGCATCCTACAGCTCGATCTTCCGTATGTGCAGTTCACGCCCTGTCTGGACGAGCTGGACCGCCCCGGGCAGAGCGTCTACGCCATCACGCCCAAGCGCTTTGCAGGCTTCTACAACGTCCTTTTTCGCAGCTGGCTGGCGGAGTATCAGGCAGGGCGCTATCGCAGCGTCAAGCTCTTTGACGATGTCGTGAGCGATATGGCGTTCGGCATCCGCAGCAGCTGCGGCATGGGCGGGCAGTGTACGCCGCAGCTCGTCGTCGAGGCGAACGGCAGCGTCTACCCGTGCGATTTCTACTGTCTGGACCGCTATGCGCTCGGAAGCTTCACGGAGAAGACCATCCCGGAGCTGCTCTCCAGCCCCGCCGTGACGGCGTTTTTGACACGAGAAACGCAGAAGCCGAAGCTTTGCGCCTCGTGCGAGCTTGCCGCCTTCTGCGGCGGCGGGTGCGAGCGGATGCGGCGGGAGATCTGCTGCTCCGCAGACGCGGATTTCTGCGGCTACCGCGACTTTTTGACGCAGAATCTGCCCGCCTTGCAGCAGATCGTGCAGGCAGAGCGGCGTTTCCGCGAGCGCAGAGGGTTCTGAGTCCGCCCGGAGGACAGAATTTCGTCACCCCGAAAGGGGTGACGCCTCTTTTGCGCCCGCGATGGCGCAAGCCGCGCCCAAAGGACGCGGGGGACTTTTATGCCCGGAGGGCAAAAACCGCGCACGGAGTGCGCGGAGGGACCGCATCCGGAGGATGCGGGAGGCTCTTTTCCGGATTCACCGGAGGTGCCATTTTTGCGGTGAGACCGCAACTGTCGCTCCGCGGGCATACTTTTTTCTGTCTTGCCAGAAAAAAGTATGCAAAAAAGAGGCGCTGGGGAC
>CAKTVN010000185.1 GCA_934623545.1 uncultured Oscillospiraceae bacterium | reverse complement strand
ATCCCCCCTTTGCCATTCTTTCTTTCAACCGTCAACGGCGCTTTCTTTCTCATGCGAGAAAGAAAGCGGGGTTGAAAAACTGCGTCCTTCGGGCGCGGTAATTTTGCGCCTTCGGCGCAAACAATGTGCGCCCTTGCGGGCGCACAAATTGAATATTTACAGATGCAGCACTCTGTCTCGAATCTCCTGCGTTCTGCCCTGATTCCAGTACTGCGTACCGATATAGCCACAGGTGCGGCGCGCAACATTCATCTTCGACTGGTCGGTGTTGCCGCACTGCGGGCAGGTCCAGACAAGCTTGCCGTCGCCGTCCTCGCGAATTTCGATCTCGCCGTCATAGCCGCAGACCTGGCAGTAGTCGCTCTTGGTGTTGAGCTCGGCGTACATGATGTGGTCGTAGATGAACTTCATGACCTCCAGCACGGCGTCGATGTTCTGCTGCATATTCGGCACCTCGACGTAGCTGATCGCGCCGCCGGGCGAGAGCGCCTGGAACTGCGACTCGAACGCCAGCTTGTCAAAGGCATTGATGTGTTCGCTGACATGGATGTGATAGGAATTTGTGATGTAGTTCTTGTCCGTGATGCCCTCGATGATGCCGAAGCGCTTCTGCAGGCACTTGGCGAATTTATACGTCGTGGACTCCAGCGGCGTGCCATAGAGGGAGAAGTCGATGTTTGTCTTTCCCTTCCAGCGCGCGCAGGCGTCGTTCATATGCTGCATGACCTCCAGCGCGAACGGCGTCGCCGCCGGGTCGGTATGCGATTTCCCGGTCATATATTTGACGCACTCATAAAGGCCCGCATAGCCGAGCGAGATCGTCGAGTAGCCGCCGTAGAGCAGCTTGTCGATCGGTTCGCCCTTCTTCAGCCGCGCCAGCGCGCCATACTGCCACAGGATCGGCGCCGCGTCGGAGAGCGTGCCCTTGAGCCGGTTGTGCCGGCACATCAGCCCCTCATAGCAGAGCTCCAGCCGCTCGTCAAAGATCTTCCAGAACTTGTCCAGCGCACCGCCGGACGACAACGCCACGTCGACCAGATTGATCGTCACGACGCCCTGATTGAACCGCCCGTAATACTTGGGCTTATCCGGCTCGTAATTGCCCGCGTTCGCGACGTTGTCCCAGCCGTTGCCGGACCGGTCGGGCGTCAGGAAGCTGCGGCAGCCCATGCAGGTATACACGTCGCCGTGGCCCGGCGTCTCGCCCTTGGAGAGCTTGAGCTCGCGCATCTTCTTCTCCGAGATATAGTCCGGCACCATGCGCTTGGCGGTGCACTTCGCGGCGAGCTTTGTCAGATACCAGAACTTCGTACCCTCGGTGATGTTGTCCTCCTCGAGCACATAGATGAGCTTCGGGAACGCCGGCGTGATCCACACACCCTTCTCGTTCTTGACGCCCTCGATGCGCTGGTTGAGCGTTTCCTCGATGATGATGGCAAGATCGTGCTGCTCCTGCTCATTGCGCGCCTCGCCGAGGTACATGAACACCGTGATGAACGGCGCCTGCCCGTTGGTGGTCATCAGCGTGACGACCTGGTACTGGATGGTCTGTACGCCGCGGCGAATTTCGTCGCGCAGGCGCTTTTCCACGACCTTGGAGATCTGCTCCTCGCTCGCCTCGGTGCCGAAGTCCTTCAGCTCCTCCAGCACGGCGCGGCGGATCTTCTGCCGGGACACGTCCACAAACGGTGCCAGATGCGTCAGCGAGATCGACTGCCCGCCGTACTGGTTCGAGGCGATCTGCGCGATGATCTGCGTCGCGATGTTGCAGGCGGTCGAGAAGCTGTGCGGCTTTTCGATGAGCGTGCCGGAGATGACCGTCCCATTCTGGAGCATATCCTCCAGATTGACCAGATCGCAGTTGTGCATATGCTGGGCGAAATAGTCCGCGTCATGGAAGTGGATGATGCCCGCGTTGTGCGCCTCCACGATCTCGCGCGGCAGAAGCATTCTCGCCGTCAGGTCCTTCGAGACCTCGCCTGCCATATAGTCGCGCTGGACGGCGTTGACCGTCGGGTTCTTATTGGAGTTTTCCTGCTTGACCTCTTCGTTGTTCGATTCGATCAGGGAGAGAATTTTGTCGTCCGTCGTGTTGGACTTGCGCACCAGCGTGCGCGTATAGCGGTAGGTGATATACTCCTTCGCGACCTCATACGCGCCGTGCGCCATGATCTGGTGCTCGACCAGGTCCTGAATTTCCTCCACGCTCAAGGCGCGGTTCATCGACTGGCAGGCGTTTTCCACGCTCTCGGCAATGCGCCGGATCTGCATGGGACTGAGCCGGTTGTCTGCCGCGACGACGTTGTTCGCCTTCGTCACCGCGGAGATGATCTTCATAATATCAAACGACGCCTCCGAGCCGTTTCTCTTAATGATCTTCATGGTTTCTTCCCCTCTCTTTTCGTCGGATATCAGACCGCAGGATGCAGGGCATCTTGCAGAATAAACTAAATGTTGCATACACTGGTGCATTTTGAGCACAAGATGTTGTGTCCCGCTGCCGCAACGCAGTGCTACTATACCCGAAAAAGGCAGTGCTGTCAAGGGCATTTCTCGTTATTTAGTAGACTTTTTTGTGTGAAACACAATATCTTGTGTTTCACAGTCTAATTTCCGAACGAACCGCATTTCGGTTGACATCCGGGGAAAGTTTGCTAGAATATACACAAAATCTCCCAAGGGAAAAGAGGAATGGAAAATGGGCAAATTCAAGGCATTTTTGAAGCGAAAAAATATCGAGATCTCCGCCAAGCGCTACGGCATCGACGCACTCGGCGCGATGGCGCAGGGGCTGTTCTGCTCGCTGCTCATCGGCACGATCATCAAGACGCTCGGGCAGCAGCTCGGGCTTTCGCTGCTGGTCGATGTCGGCAGCTACGCGATGGCAGTCTCGGGTCCGGCGATGGCGGTCGCGATCGGCTACGCGCTCAAGGCGGACGCGATGGTGCTGTTCTCGCTGGCGGCGGTCGGCTGGGCTGCAAACGTTGAAGGCGGCGCGGGCGGTCCGCTCGCCGTGCTCATCATCGCGATCGTCGCGTGCGAATGCGGTAAGGCGGTCAGCAAGGAGACAAAGATCGACATTCTGGTGACGCCCGCCGTGACGATCCTGATCGGCGTTGCGCTCGCAAAATGGATCGCACCGCCCATCGGCGTCGCCGCAGGTGCGTTCGGGACGCTCATCCAGAACGCAATGGCGCTTCAGCCGTTCTGGATGGGAATTGCCGTGTCGGTCCTGGTCGGCATCGCACTGACGCTGCCGATCTCCTCCGCTGCGATCTGCCAGGTGCTCTACCTGACCGGGCTTGCCGGCGGCGCGGCGGTCGCGGGCTGCTGCGCAAACATGGTCGGCTTCGCAGTGCTCTCCTTCCGGGAAAACCGCTGGGGCGGTCTGGTCGCGCAGGGGCTCGGTACCTCAATGCTCCAGATGGGAAACATCGTGCGCAACCCGCGCATCTGGCTCCCGGCGATCCTGAGCTCCGCCGTGACAGGTCCGCTCGCAACGTGCGTATTCCGCCTGCAAATGAACGGCGCGCCGATCAACTCCGGCATGGGCACCTGCGGTCTGTGCGGTCAAATCGGCGTGATCACCGGCTGGCTCAGCCCGAGCGAGGAGGCGCTCGCCAACGGCGCCGCCGCGATCGTCCCCGGCGCTATGGACTGGATTGGGCTGGTGCTGATCTGCTTCATCCTCCCCGCCGTCCTGACGTGGCTGTTCGGGCTGTTCTTCCGCAAGATCGGCTGGATCCGCGAGGGCGACCTCACGCTGAAGCTGAAATAAGCTCTCAAACGGAAAACGCTTCGCTGGTTTTCCGTTTGAAAAGGCTGCGTGATGCTGCGCGCATAATTTGTGCGCTGTTGGCGCACAAATTCCACACTGGCATCACGTAAAGTGTTTTATTCGACGTACACGCCGCC
>CAKTVN010000184.1 GCA_934623545.1 uncultured Oscillospiraceae bacterium | reverse complement strand
GCCCGTAGCTCACGCGCCATTCGTCCTCAGACGGGTCGACCTTGCACGTCCAGCTGAGCAGGATGTCTCCGGTCTCCTCGTCCAGCGCCGCCTCAAAGGAGGTCAGCTCCGTCGTCTTCGGTGTGATGGTCGCGGTACAGCTTTGCAGCATATTCGGCGCGGAGATCGTGACCTCATAGTCCTCGCCGGAGAGCAGACTTTCAAACGTGACCGTCGGCGCGGTGACGACCTGCGTGTCAGTAAAGCCGTCCGGTCCCGTGATGGTCACGGTCCAGTGCTCCGGCGCGTCGCCCTCATAATTCCACGACAGGATCGCAGAGGAGCTGGACGTGGCGACGGCGAGGCTGCCGACGATGTCCACCGTCGGGATGGTCGAATAGGTCGCAGTGACCGTGCCGAGCAGATGCGTTCCCTCTGGCTCCTGAAGCTCGAAGGTGTATTCCTTCCCGGACTCCAGATTCGCGATCGTCGTCGAATGCCCCGAGAAGGTCGCCGTGCGCTCATCCACGCCGTCGGCGTAGTACCGCACGGACCACAGCCCGGGATCCGGTCCGCTCAGGGTCAGATTGAGCTCGACCTGCGTCACGGAAACGGGCGTTGCGGTGAAGCTCAGGATGTTCGTCTCCGAGATGGTCGTCGCGCGCAGCGTGTAATTGCCGGTCAGCTTTTCGCCGTTCAGCGGCTCGACCGTTATGGTATACTCCGTGCCGGAGTTCAGCTCGTTGAAGAGAACATCCTGTCCGCTCACGAAGCGGTCGCGCGACGTGTTTCCGTATGCGTCGGAGCATACAATGTTGAACGCGCCGTCCTCCTCGCCGGACTCGACCCGGACCACGAGCGCATTCGCCTGACGGTCGACCAGAGAAATGGCGTCAATGTGCAGCGTCGCAGGCTTATAGATGAAGAAATACCAGCCTGCCGCGCCGAGCGCGAGCAGCAGCACGACCGCCAGCGCGATCAGCGGCGCCTTTTTCAGGCGTTTTTTCGTCTTGCCGCGTTCCCGCCGGACAGGCTGCTCGTCCGCATCCGCCGCCGGCGCGTCGTCGTCCTCCTTCGGCTCGAGCGAGTTGAGCAGTGCGCCGGGCGCTTCGTCGATGTTCTGGTGGACGGATTCGATGATGGAGCTGAGCATATCCGTATCCGGAGAGAAGCTCTGCTTAAAGTCCTCCGGAAGCGCCTCGGCGTCCGCGAACTGGACCGGCTCGACCTCCTCCTCGGTCTCCGAGATGTCGATCGGCTCCGGGTCTGCGACGATGGGAGGCACGATCAGCTTGTCCTCCAGCTGGTTGCGCTTCATGTAGTCGACCAGCGCCTGCCGGAATTCCTCCGGCGACGCGTAGCGGTCCTCGGGCTTGAAGGCGCACGCCTTGAGGATGATCTCCGCCATCTCATAGTCGGCGTACATCGGCGCGGGAAGCGCCTCGCCGGTCACGCGGCGCTTGTCTGCGGCGCGCGGCGTGGTCTGCTCGTCCTCGAACGGACCGTGGTTGCCATTGAAAATGCGGTACAAGATCAGACCTGCCGAATAAATATCGGTCGTCGGGTCGATGGTCCCGACCAGATCAAACAGCTCCGGCGCGGAGTAGGAGCTGAGCATATTCTCGGGCATCGAGCAGTATTTCAGCTCATCGATCTTCGCAATGCCAAGATCGCCGAGGACAAAGTGCCCCTGACTGCTGAGATAGATATTCGACGGCTTGACGTCGCGGTGGACCAGCCCCGCCGCACGCAGATCGACCAGCGCGCTGCAAAGGTCCATCCCGAGATTGACCGCCGTGAGCTGCGTCATGGCGTTGTCAGAGAGATAATCGACCAGCGTCTTGCGGTGCTCCGCCAGAAGGTACACGTCATAGCCGACCGCGTCCTCCTTCGGCTCGATCTGGTAGCTGCGGTAGCAGTCGAGGTTCGGGCTGCTGGCAAGCGCTTCGAGCGTCTCGATCTCCTTCTGATAGTCCGCAACGACCTGCTCATAATATTTCTGCGCCTCCTCCGGGGACGCAGCCGCACCGGTATAGATCAGCGCGTCGACCTGCGTCTGGGACTCCGGCACGGAAATGTGCTTGAGAATGTAAGTTTGACCGCTCTTTGTGCTCCGCATGACGTATACGGAAGTACCCCCGCGGGTACTGAGGCACTGCACGACCTCCATATTGGAGAGCAGCGGTGATACGAGCTTGAGTTGGGTCAAATACTTCGCCTCCTTCGCTGCCGGACGGCGGAAGCCTCCGGCTGTAGCCTGAGAGCATATGCCGGACGGCATACCTCCCAATAATAGATGTCTTATATTTTAGGACATTTTTCAGAAAATTGCAATACGATATATTGTGGGATGGGGTTGGAATATGGGACATTTTGTGATATAGTAAATGGAAAGCGGCATTTCGCACCGCGTTTTCCCGCTTTTAATAAAATTTACAATTCGGCATTCATCCCCCGGCGCGCAGCGCCGGAAGCGTTTAACTGGAGGTTTCAAATGGATCTGAGGATCTGTGAATACTGCGGAATGGAGTATTCTGCGGAAGAATCGGTCTGCCCCATCTGCGGCAGAGCCGCCTCGCCGGAGGCGGTGGTCATCCCGGCGCCGAAGGCTGCTGCCGGAAAAAAGGGCGGTGCGCGGCTGAAAAAGGGCGGGCGCTTCGCCGCAAAGAAGGGCGGACGTAAAACGCCGCCGCAGGAAGCGCCGGAGGACGGCGGAAACGTCTACGCCATCCCAAAGTGGATGATGGTCGTGATCTGCGTCGTGCTCGCGCTGGCGGTCATCGCGGGCGCGCTGTACGCGCTGTACGCCATCGGCTACTTTACCGGCTTTGCATCCCTCACGACCGGCAGCGCCGCGCCCGCAGCGCAGGCGCAGACGGGCACGTCCGTTCCGGCTGCGCCCGAAACGGCGGACGAGCAGAAATACATCAACGAAGAGGACTATCAGCCGGCGGTCCAGGACGCGGAGGAAGCTGACCGCAGCGTTCCGTGTACCGGCATCGCCCTCGGCACGACAAGCATCACCTTCCAGGAGGCGGAGCAGTTCTTCAACATCACTGTGGAAACGCAGCCCTCCGGCTGCACCGAGCCGGTCTCGTTTGCCTCTGCCGACGAGACGGTCGCGACCGTCAACCAGCAGGGCAAGATCATGGCGACCGGCGGCGGCTCGACCGAGATCACCGTGACCTGCGGAAGCTACAGCGCCTCCTGCCTCGTCACCTGCGATTTCGCCGTGGCGGACCCGCAGGAGGCGGTGGACCAGACCCTCCCCGCGCTGAGCAGCACGGACATGACCTTCACCTATCCCAACCAGCAGGCGACGCTTCTGGTCACGAATGTGCCGGATGAGGCGGAGATCCTGTTCTCCAGCGCCGACGAGTCCATCGCGACCATCTCCAGCAGCGGCGTCATCACCGCCGTCGGGAGCGGCACGACCACCGTCACGGCGCAGGTCATGGGGCAGAGCCTGGAATGTATCGTGCGCTGCACACTGGGCTCCTCGACGGAAAATAACGGCGAGACGACCTATACGCTCAGCAACTACGATGTGACCATGTCCATCAAGGGCGAATATTTCCGCCTCTCGCTCAAGGACGCAGATGGGAAAAAGGTCTCCGGGCTTGTCTGGACCTCCGGCGACGAGAGCATCTGCACCGTCGATGAAAACGGCGTCGTCACCGCCGTCGCGAAGGGCACCACCACCGTCAGCACGGTCTACGAGGACACGACCTACGAGTGCATCGTGCGCTGCGCTATTAAAAACTGAAACAGCAACGCGCCGCCGGAAGGCGGCGCGTTTCGTCCCCCGAAAGGGGGACATTTTTTGTCACTTCGGAGGGGTGCCGCCCGATCTGTGCCGCAGGCACAGGGGCTTTTCCGGATTCACCGGAAGTGCCTCTTTTTGTGGAGACACCGCAGCCGTGCCTCCGGCGGCAC
>CAKTVN010000183.1 GCA_934623545.1 uncultured Oscillospiraceae bacterium | reverse complement strand
CTGAATGGTCGCGTCGATCTGAAGGCACGGATAGAGCTTACTGCACAGGCGGTTATAGATGACGGAGGCGATGCTCGCGCTCTCCGACGTCTTCGCCGTCTCCTTTTCGATGAGCGACGCGACGATGATGATATCATGCAGATCGAGCATCGAGTTGGCGATCTCCTGCTCGGTGAAGCCGTTTTCGGTCATCTTCGCGCTGATCATCTCATTGACGCCGCTGACCGCCTCGCGCAGCTCTGGTGTGAGCTTCCGGTCAAAGTTCGACAGGAACTTGCCGATGACGTTCTCCGCGTCGTCTCCGACGTAGAACTGATAGGTATCCGGGAACAGATAGCCCTCGAGCCGGTTTTTGTCGCCGTAGGGCAGCGCACTCAGGAAGTCGTAGTCAAATTCATATTCCGCAGCCGCCTGCTCCAGCTTTTCGACGCTGCACACGCCCTGCTGCTCGAGCGTCTCGAAGATATCCTTGCACTCGTAGCCCTCTGGGATGGTGACCTCGACGGTCGCGCGCTGCTGCGAGGTCTCGCGCATGGCGTTGACCAGTGCGTGATAGTCGTAGATGTTGTTGAGCGTATAGGTCCCCGGCTCGATCTTCCGCTCGGCGTGGGAATACCAGCAGTAGAACTTGAACAGCCACGGATACTTGATCAGACCGTTGTCGTGAAGCTCCTGCGTCACATCGTCGATGCTCGCGCCCTCCGCGACCGTCACGGTCATGGTGCGGTCCGGCTTCGTCAGCGCGAGCACATCGTCTGCGCACGTCCACGCTGCGACCGCCAGCAGCACCGACGCCGTCAGCACGCAGCAGACGTACAGCAGCACCCGAAGCCCAGGCGAAAGACGCGCCCGCTGCGGCTTTTCGTCTTCCTCCTCCGGCGCTTCCGGCTCCTCGTCCTCATCATAGGCATCCTGGTCGGCATATTCCTCCGGCAGCTGCGGCTCGAGCGGTGGGAAAGTCGCCTTCGGCTTCTGCGCATCCGCGTCGTCGTCCGGCATCGGCGCGTTGCCCATCAGCGCGTCGTCGCGCGCCAGCTCCTCCTTCGCGCTTTCCAGCAGCTCGTCGAGCGAGAGATTGCTGTAATCGATCTCGTCCTCCGGCTTGTTGAACTGAAGGTCGTCAAAATCGGGCATAGTTTCCTCCGTTTCGTGTGTTCAGCGGGTGTATACGATCGCATTTGCGACCTCCTCGGCAGCCGCTTCTCCCTTCAGCGCCGCAAGCAGCAACAGACCGAATTCCTCCGACGAGCCTGCGGCTCTTCCGGTCAGGACGCGTCCATCGCGCACCGCGCCGGCATTTTGCATCTGCGCGCCGCGCATCTGGTCCTCCATGCCGGGATAGCAGGTGGCGTTTTTGCCGTCCGTGATGCCGAGCTCGGCAAGGATCGTTGGCGCGGCGCAGATCGCGGACACATAGCCGCCGCGCGCGTAGACGGTCCTGACCAGCTCCAGCGCCTTCAGGCAGGACAGGAGCGAGCGCACCCCGCCGAGCCCGCCCGGGAGCATCACCATTTCAGTGTTTTCCGCCTCCAGCTCGTCCAGCGTGCAGTCCGCCTCGATGCGGATGCCGTGTCCGGCTTCCACCAGACGCGTGCCGAGCGATACAAATTTCGTCTCTACGCCGCCGCGGCGCAGGATGTCGCAGGGTGCGACCGCCTCCAGCGGCTCAAAGCCCGTTCCAAGCAGAATTGCGACCATACTCATTCCTCCAGACATTTTTTGACGTATGTATAGAGCTCCTCGTGGATCTCCTCAATGCTGCGCAGCTTTCCGTCGACTGCGCACGGCACGACGGTCCAGCCGTAGAAGCGCGCCGCCTCCGCGGCGACCGCGCGGCACTGACGAAGATAGTCCTCGTCGCGCTCATGAATATCAGCCTTGGTGTGCGTCTGCGCCTCGCGCTGACGCATCAGCTCCTCCGCAAGCTCGACCGGCATATCCAGACACAAAACGAGGTCCGGCTTCGGCAGCCCCATCTTGCTGAATTCAAAATCATAGAGCCAGCGGAAGAAGTCCTCCCGCGCCTCCGGCGCGACCTTCCCCGCCTGATGCACGGCGTTGGAGGTCGTATACCGGTCGGACAGGACCAGCCCGCCCGCCTGATAATACTCCCGCCAGACCTTCACATAGGACGCATACCGGTCGACCGCATAGAATGTGGAGGCGGCGTAGGCGTTCACATCGTCCGGCGAGTCGCCGAACTCCCCGCCGAGGTACATCCGGATGAGCGCGGACGACGGCTCGAGATACTGCGGAAATTGCAGCTTGTGAAAATCCGTATGCTCCTGCCGCAGGCGCTTCGTCAGGAGCTTGAACTGGGTCGATTTTCCGGCGCCGTCGGAACCCTCAAACACGATCAGTTTTCCCATAATTACGTCCCTCTTATCCGTTTTCTCAGAACTGCGCACAAATATTTCGGCAGGCGGAGCATTCTTTTGAAGCGCTTCGGCTCCTTGATGAGCCGGTAGAGCCATTCCAGATTCAGCCGGATCATCCATTTCGGCGCGCGCTTGACCGTCCCTGCGAAGGAGTCAAGGCTTCCGCCAAGCCCTGCCATGAGCTTTACGTTCAAATCGCCCAGATGGCGGACCATGAACTGCTCCTGCTTCGGCGCGCCAAGGCAGACGAACAGCGCATCCGCGCCGGAGGCATTGATCTTCTCGACGACCGGAGCCTCGTCGTGAAAATAGCCGTCCGCAATGCCGGAAATTTTCAGCTTCGGATGCCTTTCCAGCATCTTCTGCGCCGCGAGCTCGCCCACGCCGGGCTTGCTGCCGAGCAGATACAGCCCCTGTCCCGTCTGCTCGAGCACGCCGAGCAGCCCGTCCGCAAAGTCGACGCCAGCGACCTTCTGCTTGACCGGCGTTTTCAGGAGCTTCGACGCCAGCACGACGCCCGCCCCATCCGGGAGCATCAGATCCGCCCCATTGAGAAGCTCGCGCAGCGACTCGTCGTGCAGCGCCTCATACGCGATCTCCGCGTTCGGCGTCACGACATAGGATGGCTTGCTGCCCGCAAGCAGCTGCCGCGCACGCTCGAGCGCCTCCTCCATCGTTACATTGTCAAATTGCAGCCCCATGATATCGATCTTCATATGCAGCCGCACCTCACCATTTTAATTTCTCTTATTTTATCACACCCCGCGCGTTTTGTCTATCACACGCACAGAAAACAATTCGATCCGCGCACGCCGGAGTTTCACAATTCGCGCCTTCGGCATAAACTGTTATGAAAGCCTGTTGCTTTCCATCTTGAAACAGGAGGTAATCCGATGTCTGACTCCAGTCAATCTACATCCTGCGATCTGCGCGGGATTCGTGAAGCGGTCTGCGTGCATACGGAGAAGATCACAGACAGCTGCCTTGCAAAGGACTGTATTGAAGACCTTCGCGTGTACTTAACGCTGGATTCTCAGCGCGCGCTTGACAATGCCTCGAGCGCGCGTGCCCGCTACGTCGAGCTGATGCACGTCAGCATTCAAGTCGAGCCGGTCCCCTACAACACCGGTCACTACACTGTCGACATCACCTATTACTACCGCGTGCTCGGCGAGACATCCTCGACCGGCAGCTGCCCGAACACGATCACGGGGCTTGCCGTATTCTCGAAGCGGCTGGTCCTCTTCGGCGGTGAGAGCCGCGCCAAGACCTTTCTCAGCCGTGAGTGCGGCTGCCTGAGCAAGGAAAACATCGTCAGCTGCGCCTGCCCGACCGGCGTGGTCGAGGTCGTCGACCCGATCATCCTCGGCTCGTGCGTACAGGACGCCTGCTCCTGCTGCTGCAACCCCGAGCCGCCCAGCATTCCGGAGCCCATTCTTGCCTGCTTCGATCAGGAGCTGGTGCTCAAGGGCGAATGCAAGCGCCTGCATGTCACGATCGGTCAGTTTTCGATCACGCGCCTTCAGCGCGCGACGCAGC
>CAKTVN010000182.1 GCA_934623545.1 uncultured Oscillospiraceae bacterium | reverse complement strand
GATTCTACGGTCGCCCGAAGGGCGTTCCTTGACCGCCGGTGTAACGATAATACGTAAAATGTAACGACACGCCTTTTTGCGCGTAAGCGCTATTTTCGCGTCCCCAGCGCCTCTTTTTTGCATACTTTTTTCTGGCAAGACAGAAAAAAGTATGCCGCCGAAGGCACAGTTACAGCGTCGCTGTAAAAACCAGCACTTCCGGTGAATCCGGAAAGGCGTTCCGCGCCTGCTGCGCGGTCGGGCGGACAGAGTCGTCCGCCCCTACACGCACGAAAAAAGATAGAGCCCCGCGCCTGCGGCGCGGCTTTCGTCCTTCGGGCGCGGGAGGTCCCTGTGCCTGCGGCACAGATGGGGCGTCATCCCTCCGGGGTGACAAAAACGCCGCCCTCGCGGGCGGCGGCTTTTATTGGAACCACTCCTCTTCCGGCATCAGCGGCGCAGACAGATCAGCATTCGTCATCTCTCCCCCGCTGACAGACAACTGCACGCTGTCGATCTCATCGAGCGCGCAGAGCGTCGCGACGACCGCACGGACAGAGAGCTGCGCCGTCTGCGCATCCGTGTCGCAGCTGAGAAACTCTCCGGAAAGCAGCACTGTACAGAAGCTGCCCTGAACGCTCAGCTCCTCGCAGGAGGTCCCCTCCGGGAACGCATCCTCTGCGGAAAACAGCGCCTGAAGCGCAAGCCGCGGAAGCTCGCTCTTCGCCTCATAGCGGACGCTCTGGCGCTCGGCGCACAGTGCGCCGGACTCCGCATCCGGGAAATAGAGCGTCAGCGTCTGCTCCGGATGGAGCATCGACGTATCCTCCAGCAGGAAGCTGCCCTCGGTAAAGGTCTCCGCCGTCTGGTCAGAGAGCATTTTTCCGCTGCTTTCAAACCGGACGCCCGACACAAACGACAGCTGAAGCAGCGTCTCGGCAAGGCAGGCGTTCGTCAGTGAGAGCCGCACGCCGCTGAGCGACGCATACGCTTCGCTCAGCTGAAGCGTCAGAACGCCGTCCTCCAGCCAGAGCTGCTCACAGCGCAGCCCGCTCGGAAACGGCGCGGTCAGCGCGTCGGTGGCGGGACCCGCGAAATAAAGCTCCAGAATATGCTCTACAGAGACCTCCTCGCTGCCGAGCTCCACGGTCTCATACGCCAGCGCGCCGGTCTCGCCGCCGTGCGCGTTCTCCGGCTCACAGTAGTAAAAATCGATCGGATTGACATATTCCCGCTCGTCCATGTCCGCGGCGCAGCCGGCGGTCGCTGCCGCGAGCAGCGCGGCGCAGAGCAGAAGGCAGATCGTTTTACGCATTTTCATCCGCCTCCTCGACCTCAAAGAATGGGAACACGACCGTAAAGCTGGTACCCTTCCCGACCTCCGACGTGACCTCGATCGAGCCGTAATTGCGCCCGACCAGCTCGCGCACAATGGAAAGCCCGAGTCCCGCGCCGCCTGCCTGACGCGAGCGCGCCTTGTCGACCCGGTAAAAGCGCTCAAAAATGTGCGCGATCGACTCCTCGGGGATGCCGAACCCGGTGTCCTCGATGCGGATCTTCACATCGTCCTCGCGCCGCTCGAGTGTGACATGGACGCTGCCGCCGGCGTCATTATATTTGATGCCGTTTTCGACGAGGTTGAAGATGATCTGATAGACGTCGTCCTCGATGGACAAAACGGTGCAGCCGCGCTTCCAGCTCCCGGTCAGATCGATCCTCCGATCATCCGCCAGCGGGACGAGCATCCGGAACACGCGGGAGACGACGTCGCCGACGTCGACGACCTCATGCTCGCGCACGCTCGGCTCCTCGCGGCGCGAGAGCAGCAGCAGCTTCTGCGACATCCGGTTCAGACGCTCCGCCTCGCTTCCGATGTCCGAGACGAACTCGCGCATGGTGTCCGCGTCCATCTCGTTCTGCAAAATGGAATCTGAGAGCAGCTTGATCGCCGCGAGGGGCGTTTTCAGCTCGTGTGAGGCATCGGAGACGAACTGCCGCTGCGCCTCCTCCGATTCCTGAAGGCGCGCGGTGAGCTTGTTGAACTCGTCGGCGAAGGTCGCATACTCGTCGGAGCCGTGCATCCGGATGGGGTGCGAATACTCTCCCTCGCGCGCGAGGCGCATTGCCGTCAGGATTTTGCGCATCCTGCCGGAGCTCACGAATGAGAAGAAGACGGAGAAGATCAGGATCGCCGCTTCCAGAATGACGGAGCTGCGCAGGATGTTGCTTTCCAGATTTGCGATCAGCTGCCCCTGTTCGGCGTCATAGTCCATGATATACACGCAGCCGACCGGCTCGTTATATTGCACGACCGGGATCGCAGCGTAGCTGTTGAGCGTTCCCGCGCCGTAATGGCACGAAAATACGCTCTTTCCGTTCAGCGCCTGCACCGTCTCGCTCAGCAGCACGAGTCTTCCCTCTGCGGATGCGCTTTCAAAGGAGTCGTAGATCGCGCGCGCCTCGGCGTCCGTCACGATCAGGCGCGTCACATTGAGATCGCCCAGGACCGAGATGACCTGCTCGGCGGTATCCTCATTCAGCGCGTCCAGACCGCTGAAGGAGGACGCGACCAGCTGGAGCTTGTCCTGCACGGAGGCATACTTCGCCTGAAACATCAGCTCGCGTGTGCGCTTCGCCGTCGAGATGTTCAGAAACAGCAAAATAACTGAGGTCGCGAGCACGTAGACCAGCGCGTTGCGCAGCTGCGAGCTGCTCGGGACGAGCGAAATGCGCTTTCTTTCAGAACTTGAAATAGTACCCAACTCCCCACTTGGTCAGAATGTACTCCGGCGTCGCCGGAGTGCGCTCCAGCTTCTCGCGCAGGCGGCGGATGTGGACGTCCACCGTCCGGATATCGCTGCTGGAATCGTAGCCCCACACGGCGCTGAGCAGCGCGTCGCGCGAGTAAACGCGGTTCGGGTTGCGCATCAGAAGCTCGATCACGTCAAATTCCTTCGCGGTCAGATCGACCAGCCTGCCGTCATTATAGGCGTTGCGCGCGTCGCAGTCGAGGGAGATATGCCCGCAGACGAGTCGGTTTTCCTCCGCCGCCTTCTTTTTCCCGCTTGCACTGCGGCGCAGCAGCGCGCGGATGCGCGCCTTGAGCTCGAGGATGTTGAAGGGCTTCGTCAGATAATCGTCCGCACCGTGCTCAAAGCCCATGAGCTTGTCCATGTCGCCGGTCTTCGCGGTGAGCATGATGATCGGCACATCCGAAAACTCGCGGATACGGCGGCACGCCTCAAGCCCGTCCATGCGCGGCATCATCAGATCGAGCACGATCAGATCGATGTCGCCTGCGGAGGCGAGGTCGACGGCTTCCACGCCGTCCACGCCGGTCACGACGGTATAGCCCTCGTTTTCCAGATTGAATTTGATTCCCTTGACGAGCAGAGCCTCGTCGTCTACGACTAATATTTTCATGGCGCTTCCTCCACAGTAATTTGGTCCTTCAAAGCTTCGAATTTTGCTTCGCCGATGCCGTTTACCTCCATCAGCTGCTCGATCGTCACAAAGCCGCCGCTGACGGCGCGGTAGTCCACGATGCGCTGCGCGAGGGTCTCGCCGATGCCCGGGAGCGTCGTCAGCTCCTCGACAGTGGCGGCATTCAAATCGAGCTTCCCGCCGTTCTGCTTTGTCTCATCCGACGCGTCCGCAGCCGGAGAAGGAGCCTTTGCGGAAGCACTTTCCGGAAGCGCGTCCCTCGTCTCCGGCACGCTGCGGCTGACCTGCACGACGGTGTCGTTCCGGTTCGCCTGATTGCGCCCAAAGAAGAAGCCCAGCGAAAATACGCACAAAAGGAGCGCCGCCGAAACGATCGCCCACTCCGAAAGCCGCTTGCGCATATCGGGTCACCTCCTGCCAGAATTGACATCGCACCAGATTCTGTTATAATAGCTGCGTACCTGTTTTTGCCGCTCCGGAAACCGGACGCGGAAACGCGCAGACC
>CAKTVN010000181.1 GCA_934623545.1 uncultured Oscillospiraceae bacterium | reverse complement strand
TGGCGGATGTGGACGACTTTGATTTCATCTGTCACGTTGCTTTCGATAAAAAGCCGCTCACCCGCCGCGAGCGAGCAAACAACGTGAAAAAGCGCGATTTCTTCGGCAAATACAGCGGCGACGCGCGGAAGGTGCTGGAAGCGCTGCTGGACAAGTATATGAACACCGGCATTTACGAGATCGAGAAAACGGAGATCCTGAAACTCGATCCGTTCCAGAAGCTCGGCAAGCCACCCCGGATCGCCGCGCTGTTCGGCGGGCGGGACGGCTATCTGCGCGCCGTCCGCGAGCTGGAAAACGCCATTTATACAGAAGAGGTAGGTTAATTTAATGAGCAATCTGTCCGGATTTGTGAAGCGGGTGCGCGATATCATGCGGAACGACGCAGGCATCAACGGCGATGCCCAGCGCATCGAGCAGATCGCATGGATGCTGTTTCTGAAGGTCTATGACGCCAAGGAGCAGGACTGGGAATTTGACGATGCGGCGTATGAGTCCGTCATTCCCGCTCCGTGCCGCTGGGTGAACTGGGCGCACGACGACAGATCCGGCACGGCGCTGACGGGCGACGCTTTGCTGGATTTCGTAAACAATACGCTTTTCCCGACGCTGAAGAAGCTCCCCGTAGACGCCTCCACGCCCATCCGGAAGGCGATCGTCCAGACAACGTTCGCCGACGCCAATCAGTACATGAAGGACGGCGTGCTTCTCCGCCAGGTCATCAATCAGATCGACGAACTGGATCTTTCCGGCTACGAGGAGAGCCACGCCTTTAACGAAATCTACGAAACCATTCTCAAGGAGCTGCAAAGCGCCGGATCGGCGGGCGAATTCTATACGCCGCGCGCCGTTACCGACTTCATGGCGCAGCGGATCGCGCCGCAGATCGGCGAACGGATGGCCGACTTTGCCTGTGGCACAGGCGGCTTTATCACAAGCTGGCTCAAAGAGCTGCAAAAACAGGTGCGCAGCACCGCCGACGCCGCGAAATACGGCGAATCTGTTTACGGCATAGAGAAAAAGCAGTTCCCGTACATGCTCTGCGTTACCAATCTGCTGCTGCACGGGCTGGACAACCCGCGCGTATTCCATGACAACTCGCTTCTCCGCGATGTGCTGGACTATACGGAAAACGATCAGTTTGACGTGATCCTTATGAACCCGCCCTACGGCGGCAGCGAAAAGGCAGACGTGAAAAACCACTTCCCGGACGATCTCGCAAGCAGCGAGACCGCCGACCTTTTCCTGTCCGTCATTATGTACCGGCTGAAAAAGAATGGCCGCGCGGCAGTCATATTGCCGGACGGCTTCCTCTTCGGCACGGACAACGCCAAAGTGAATATCAAGAAAAAGCTGCTCGGTGAATTTGACCTGCATACGGTCATCCGTCTGCCGGGAAGCGTTTTTGCGCCCTATACCTCCATCACAACGAACATTCTGTTCTTTGACCGCACGCACCCGACGGAGGAAACGTGGTTTTACCGGCTCGACATGCCGGAGGGGTACAAGCACTTCTCCAAAACAAAGCCGATGAAGGCGGAGCATTTCGCCCCGGCGGTCGAATGGTGGGAAAACCGGCGGGAGATCGCCGAGGACGGCTTCCCCAAGGCAAAGAAGTTTACGGCGCGGCAGCTTGCGGAGGATCTGGGATACAACTTTGACCAATGCGGCTACCCGCACGCGGAGGAGGAGATCCTTGACCCGCTCGATCTCATTCAGCGCTATCAGGAGGAGCGGGCCAGCCTGAACGCGGAAATTGACCGCGTGCTCGCGGAGATCACCGCCATCCTCGGAGGTACACGGGAATGACGCCGCAGGAACTGAAAAACAGTATTTTGCAGCTCGCCATACAGGGCAAACTGGTGGAGCAGCGCCCGGAAGAGGGAACCGGCGAGGAGCTGTACCGGCAGATTCAATCCGAGAAGCAAAAGCTCATCCGTGAGGGAAAGATCAAAAAAGAAAAGCCTCTGCCGGATATTGCAGAGGATGAAGTTCCGTTTGATATTCCGGAGAGTTGGAAGTGGGTAAGACTTGGGGCTTCATTTTTCGTTGAAATGGGACAGTCTCCAGACGGAAATAGTATTTCCATCCAATCACAAGGGATAGAGTTTCATCAGGGAAAAGTTTATTTCGGAAAAAAAGAGCTTCTTACTTCTCCGCAGAATACAACCGCTCCAACCAAGTACGCTGATAAAAACTCTGTTTTACTTTGTGTAAGAGCGCCCGTCGGTAAGGTGAACATTACTCGTAGAAAAATTTGTATTGGAAGAGGGCTGTGCGCAATCTCTTCACTATGCAAAATATCTGCTGAGTTCATTTACTTCTGGCTTGCGTCGATGGAAAGCGCCTTTCTAAAAAAGGCAACCGGAACGACGTTCGTTGCCATAACTGGTGAAATCGTGAAATCTCAGCCATTCCCTCTCCCCCCGCTTGCCGAGCAAAAGCGTATTGTTGCGAAAATCGAAGAGCTGCTGCCGCTGATCGACCGCTACGAGAAGGCATGGGGCCGTCTGGAAGAATTTAACAGGCGGTTTCCTGCGGATATGCAGAAGTCGTTCCTGCAAATGGCGATACAGGGCAAGCTCGTCGAGCAGCGCCCCGAAGAAGGCACCGGCGAGGAACTGTACCGGCAGATTCAAGCCGAGAAGCAAAGGCTCATCAAGGAAGGTAAAATCAAAAAAGAAAAACCTCTGCCCGATATCGCAGAGGATGAAGTGCCGTTTGAGATTCCGGAGAGCTGGAAGTGGGTAAGATGGGGGGAGTTATCTGATTCTATACAGTACGGGTACAATGCCGCTGCCCAATCGAATGGTCGAATCAAAATGGTGCGAATTAGTGATATTCAAGATACTGCTGTTCTTTGGGATAGAGTCCCGTATTGTGATATATCAGAGAATGAGATACCCACGTATCGGCTTCAAAATAACGATATTCTATTTGCCCGAACTGGCGGTACTGTAGGTAAGTCTTTTTTAGTAAATGAAGTTCCCGAAGAAGCTATATATGCTGGCTACTTGATACGGACAAGATACAGTTCTAAATTGGAACCAAAGTATATGAAGTTTTTTATGGAAAGCCGGCTTTATTGGGATCAACTGAAGAGCGGCACTATCGCAACAGCACAACCAAATTGCAACGGAAAAACACTATCAAAAATGATACTGCCGCTCCCGCCCCTCGCTGAGCAAAAACGTATCGTTGCAAAACTGGAAGACCTCCTGCCGCTATGTGAAAGATTGAAATGAAGGGAGAAAATGTGCGTGAATAACATATTGGATGCTGTTTTCAGCGGATTTACTGCCTTGGGAACAATCGGCGCCTGTGTCATTTCACTTATTCTTTCATACGGAAAGTATAAACACAAGTTAGACTGTGTTTTTATTTGGGGCACGCCCGGCAACTACAAACCAACGCTCCTTATTAGTAATCTATGCAGTCGAGTGATAGTTATCAGAACGATAGATGTTTTTTACGAACGAAACCACGTAGCATATTTTAACCTGCTCGAAGATTTTAAAGTAGGAAATAAGGCAATTATTCCCGCAGAATCAGAAACCAGAATATCCCTTGACGCAGACAAGTTTGAATTTAAAACCTTAAAACTCTGCAACGATGAACAAAAGGAAAAAAAGAATACTTTGAAAATCGTTGTGACGACATCTTCAGGCAAGAAATTCACATCTAAACAGAAATATTCCAGTAGCGAAGTACTTGACCTCCTTATCGGAAATGGGCTATTTAACGACGTCTCATAGCGCAACTAACGCGAATTAGCCCCCATAAATACAAACCAAAAGAAGGCAAAAACCATGAGCCTTCAAGCCGCTATTGTATCCGTATTTCAAAGACGTCCTAGCTTCTCCGACCGGGAGTGGCGGAGCGCGCAGAGGTAATTTACACTGTTCGGCTTAAGATTTTTCTTTTCCGTGCCGAATATTGTCGAACGAATTAACGGCATCTTTATGGGGGATTTGTTGAAATAAGACATAAAATATGCTATTTTA
>CAKTVN010000180.1 GCA_934623545.1 uncultured Oscillospiraceae bacterium | reverse complement strand
GTTATAGTCCTCTTCGTCCATCTCGTCCTTGCGGGCGTAGAGCTGGATGCGACCGGTCTTATCCTGAATGTCACAGAAGGAGACCTTACCCATGCCACGCTTGGACATCATGCGGCCCGCAATGGAGACGGGCTTGCCCTCCATCTCGTCAAAATGCTCCTTGATCTCCTGTGCGCTGCTCGTCACGACAAATTTCGTGATCTGGAAGGGGTCGCGTCCCTCATTCTGAAGCGCCGCCAGCTTTTCGCGGCGGACCTTGATCTGGTCGCCTACGGAAATCTCGTTCTGGACTTCCTGATTGTTTCCCTGTGCCATGTCTCTCCTCCGGAGCCGTGCGGCTCCCCCTCTCTTTACTTTTCTACTGTCAGGACCTTGTAGCGCAGCGCGCCGACCGGCGCTTCGATCTCAACGGTGTCGCCCGCCTTATGCCCGAGCATGGCTCTGCCGAAGGGCGAGTCGTCGGAAATGCGGCACTCCATGGGGTTTGCCTCCTGTGAGCCGACGATCGCATAGATCTCCTCGTCGCCGGTGTCCAGATCCTGGACCTTGATGGTGCAGCCGAGCCCGATCACGCCGGAAGCCTCTTCCGACTCGTCGATGATGACGGCGTGCGCCAGAATGTTCTCGACCTCGGCGATGCGACCATAGAGCTTCGCCTGCTCGTTTTTCGCCTCGTCATACTCGCTGTTCTCCGACAGGTCGCCGAAGGAGCGCGCTTCTTTTATCTGCTCCGCGACTTCCTTCTCGCGGGTCGTTTTCAAATACTGGAGCTCCTGCTCGAGCTCTTTGAGACGCAGGGTGCTGATCTTAAATTCCTTTGCCATGAAACTCATCCTTCCAAACTGAAATTCACCGGGCAGGAAATGCCTGCCTATAATCGGTTGTCATTATATAGGGTCGCGGCGGCATCTGTCAAGAAATTTTCTCCCGCAGGACGCCGAGCGCAGCCTGAAGCTGCCCGTCCGCGTCATGCGCCAGCTTTCCCGCGTAAAGCGCCGCGTATTCCTCGTCCGTGAGGTCCGTTTCCACATCTGGCGTCACACCGGTCTCCGAGAGGCTGACGCCGTTCGGCGTATAGTATTTCCCGATGGAGAGATTCAGCATCGAGCCGTCGGAGAGGCGGAACGCGCTCTGGAAATTTCCCTTTCCAGTCGTCTGCGTCCCGACGATCGTCGCCGCCTCATACTCCTGAAGCGCAGCGGCGAAGAACTCCGCCGCGGAGTAGCTGTCCTCGTTGACCAGGACCGCCATCGGAAGCTCGAGACACGCCGCGTCGGAGTAGTCTGTCTCTTCCTTCCCGGTGTAGTCGACGCTCCGGAAGAGAACGCCCTCCGGGAGCAGACGGTCCAGCACCTTGACCATCTCGTTTTTATAGCCGCCGCCGTTGAAGCGCACATCGAAGAGCAGCGCCTTCGCGCCCTTTTCCAGCATCTCATCGATGCGGGCGAGCGTCTCCTCGGCGCAGCGCTCATCAAAATTTGCGATCTTGATATAACCGATATCATCGTCCAGCAGCTCGCACGAGGCGACCACCGTCTGGATGCTGCGGCGCGTCACATCAACTTCAAACGCACGCACGCCGCGCTTCATGCCGAGATGGACGCTCGTCCCCTCTTCGCCGCGTACCAGCGCCCGCGTTCCGCTCATCCCGAGCTCCAGCGTCGGCTGACCCTCGACGCTGATGATGATGTCGCCCGCTTCGATGCCAGCTTCCTCGGCGGGGCTGCCGGGCGTAACGAGCTCGATGCGCATTCCGCCCTCGTCCTCGCTCACCTGAATGGTCACGCCGATGCCGACATAGGCGTTGCTCATGGTCTCGGCATAGGCATCATACTGGTCGGCGCTGAGGTAATAGCTCCATTTGTCGCCGGTCGCCTGCACCATCGCGGACGCCGCCGCGTCGGCAAGCGCGCTTTCATCGTAATCATCGATGAAATACCGGTCCAGATACGCGGCGATCTCCGCCGTCTTTGCGGAAACGGCGTCGCCGCCGCCGGAATAGAGCTTCCCGGCTTCCAGATAGGTGATGCAGAAGGTCGCGCCGACGGCGAAGATGAACAGCAGCACGATCAGTAGTGTTTTGGTCGATTTTTTCACGCGAAATCCCTCACTCTGAACAGAAAAATCTGACCCACAGCCCGAATAACGGGCTGTGGGAGGTCATACGCTCAAGCTTACGGAAGCGATATGTAGTTCATCGGGTTTACATTCGAGCCGCCGTAAAGGATCTCAAAATGCAGGTGCGGACCAGTCGACCAGCCAGTCGTACCGACGTAGCCGATGAGCTGCCCCTGCGAGACCGTATCACCGACGGAGACCACATAGTTCGTCATATGCGCGTAGATGCTGGAATATCCGTCGCCGTGGCTGATGGCGACGTAATAGCCGTTCGCCTCGCCATAGGTCGCGGTCGTGACGGTGCCGCTCTTGGTGGCGTAGATCGCGGTGTTCATGCCCGCGGCGAGGTCCACGCCGTAGTGGAAGCTCTTGTTGCCGTTGATCGGGTGGACGCGCGGTCCGTAGGCGCAGGTGACGCCGGTGGAATATGCCAGCGGGAACACGAAGCCGCCCGAGGAGGTCCCTCCGGAGGAGGAGCCGGAGCTGCTGGGCTTATTCGCAGCCGCTTTCGCAGCTGCCGCAGCTGCCGCGGCGGCAGCCGCCGCCTGCTCGGCTGCAAGGGTGTTATAATACTGTGTTTCGGTCTTCTTGATCTGTTCGCGGATGGCGGCTTCCTCTTCCTCGGCGGCGAGATACTCGTCAGAGAGCGAGGCGTATTCGATCTGCATCTGGATGATGAGCTTGTCCGCCTCGGCGCGCTTTTCCTCAAGCGCCGCTCGCTCCGCGTCCAGCTCCTGCTCCGTCTGCTCGAGTCCCTGCTTCTCCTGCTCCAGCTCCGTGCGCTCCGATTCGACCTTCCGGGTCGCCTCGGAGAGCTGCTGCATCATCAGCTGGTCGGATTCCGCGATCTCGCGGATCATGTCCACGCGGTCGAGAAGGTCCGAGAAGCTGTTGGCGCGGAAGAGAATGGACCAGTAGGAAACGCTGCCTGTCTCCTCCATGGAGCGCAGACGCGCCTTATACTGCTTCGTCAGCTCTTCCTCGCGCGCGGTCGCCTCGTCCAGCTCCGTCTGCTTCTGCGCGATCAGGAGATTGTACTGCTGGATCTGCGCGTTGAGGTTTTCGATCTTCTGCCGGGACATCTCCATCTGCTGGTCGATGTCCGCCTTCTGACCGACGATGGTCTGCGTCTGGCTCTGGTTCTCAGCGATGCTCTTTTCGAGCTTGTCGCTCTGCGCCTTGATCTCTGACTGCTGCTCGCGCAGCTTGAGCAGCTCCTTCTTGATCTCGCTGGAGCTTGCTGCGTTTACCATGATGATCAGCGCGCTGGAAACCAGCGACAGCACAAGGATCGCCGCCAGCACCAGACAGATGATCCGCGTTGTTTTTTTACGATTGCCTGAGTTCATGGGTTCCCTCCCGCTTCCGGCTCTTGTCAGCCGACATAGCTCATCGGATTGACATCCGAGCCGTTATAGTAGATGGTGAAATGCAGGTGCGGTCCGGTCGAAAGCCCGGTCGAGCCGACATAGCCGATGACCTGCCCCTGCTTGACATAATCGCCTGCCGAGACGATCAGCCCCTGCATATGCGCGTAAAGACTGGAAAAGCCGTCGCCGTGGTTGATGACGACATAATTGCCCCAAATGCTCGATTCCAGCGAGGTCGTGACCGTGCCGCTCTTGGTGGCGTAGATCGCCGTGCCGGAGCCGGCGGCAAGGTCGCGGAACTCCTCCGGCGTCTGCATCTGATCCTTCGCGCGGCTGATGCGCGAGAGCACGGCGCGCGGCGGGAAGGTCTTTTCGTCGAGATTCTTCGGGCGCAGCGCGTCCTTGAGCACGCGCTCGGAGTCGGCCGTGTCGTAGATCGTGAAGCGCGAATCATAGCCGAGGTGGTCGATCTCGCGGCGAAGGATGCGGCAGCAGGCCGCGTGCATCGTCATGGCC
>CAKTVN010000179.1 GCA_934623545.1 uncultured Oscillospiraceae bacterium | reverse complement strand
GCAGAAAGCCCCGCGCACTTCGTGCGCGAAAAGAGGTATCACCCCTCCGGGGGTAATAAAAACCGCGCCCTCCGGACGCGAAAAGAGACGCCATATTCCGGCGTCTCTTTGTCCTTCCGAATCTCAAATTCCTGTCTGCAAACACGCTCCTTGCTGACGACATCATACGCATAACCGGGAAAGTCCTTGCGGATGGTGATGGTATTCAGGCAGTCGTATCCGAGACGGCGATAGAGCCGGATGGCGGCGAGGTTGCGCGCAGCAGCCTCGATGTACATGGATTCGGAATACTGCCGGACGATCTCCTCTGCGAGCCGGACAGCTTGCGTCCCGATGCCGCGCCCCTGCCGCGCCGGAAGGACGAACAGATCCTCCAGCCAGTCGGCTGCGCCGCCGCGGCTTCCGAGATGGACAAACCCGGCGGGCGTGCCGTCCTCGCAGATGAAATACAGGACGTGACCGTCCGCTGTCCAGGCTTGAAGGTCCTCGCGCGCTTCATCCTCGCTTTGCCGGTGATCGTTGTGCGCGAGCCAGAAGCCGCGGATGAGCGGAAGCATTTCCGCCTCCTGACCGGTGTAAAGCTGTAGCTGGATCATATCTGTTCCCTCATAAAATCGATAAAAAACCGGGTCCGCGTGCCGATCGCGGACCCGGTCAGCTTTATTTTTCCATCAAGCCGACGCAGTCATAATACGGCTTCGTGGCGATGAGGTCCTTGTGTTCCTTGAACACACTGTGCTGAAGCGTGATGACGGCGTAGTCACAGAGCGCCATGGCTTCCTCCAGCGAGTGGTTTTCGAATCCGGCGACGGGACCGCTGATGTAGGGCTCGCAGGCAATGACCGTGTAGCCTTGCTCCTTCAGGATGTTCGCAAACAGGACCGAGGGACTCTCACGCGTATCGTCGATGTTCGCCTTGAAGCTCATGCCAAGCACGGCGATCTTCGCGCCCGGCTGCGCGTCGCGCGCGATGCGTTCGGCGACCCATGCGGGCTTACCATCGTTGACGAGGCGCGCCTGACAGATCAGCGGCGTGATATCCTCAAACTTTTCGTGAATGAACCATGGGTCGACGGCGATGCAGTGCCCGCCGACGCCGACGCCCGGCGTGTGGACGTTGACGCGCGGATGACAGTTCGCAAGCTCGATCAGCTTGAACACGTCGATGCCGAGCCGGTCGCAGACCTTGCTCAGCTCGTTCGCGTAGGCGATGTTGATGTCGCGGAAGGTATTCTCCGTGAGCTTGCACATCTCCGCCGTCAGATCGTCGGTCGTGCGGATGGTGCCCTTGGTGACGACCTTCTCATAGATGGATTTGGCGTACTCCGCCGCCTCCGGGCGGTTGGAGCCGACGATGCGGTCATTTTCACGCAGCTCGATGAGCATTCTGCCGGGGATGATGCGCTCGGGGCAGTGCGCGGTCATAAACTTTTCGGGCGCGACACCGCTGACCTCCGAGACGATCTGCTCGACCATGCGGGTCGAGCCGGGAGGCGAGGTGGATTCCAGCACGCAGAGGTTTCCCTCGCGCAGCACGGAACCGACCTCTCTTGCGGCGGACTCGACGAAGCGCATATCCGAGACGCGCTTGTGGTCCTCCGTCTCGCGATAGGGCGTCTGAACACAGATGATGAAGACATCTGCGCTTTCGGGCTTGGTGGTAAAGTGCAGCCGCCCGGTGGCGAGCGCCTGCGTCAGCGCGTCCTGAAGTCCCGGCTCCACAATGTGGATATGACCGGAATTGAGGCGGTCGACGACCTCGGGCTTTACATCGAAGCCGCAGACCTCATATCCGGCAAGCGTAAATGTAATGGCTGTCGGAAGACCGATGTATCCGCAGCCCATGATCTCAATTTTTTTCATAAAGAGCTCACTCCTTTGTAAGCAAATCGCCATACTTTTCTATTTTACCCCAAAACGCCGGTATTTGCAAGCGCCGCAAGCGCAAATGGAAAAAGGAATGCGCGTCAGATACGCATCGGGAGCAGCGCTGCTTGGAAAACGCTTGATTTTTATGGGAGATTTCAATAAAATGAAGGAAAAACGAAGGGGAGGGGAAGACGATGCGGCTTTTGATCGCGGAGGATGAGATCGACCTCGCGGAGGCGCTGACCGCGTTTTTCGAAAAGAATCAATTCTCGGTCGACGCGGTGCATGACGGCATGAGCGCGTATGAATATGCCGCCAGCGGAGGCTATGACGCCGTGATCTTGGACGTGATGATGCCAAAGCTGGACGGCATCGAGGTCCTGCGCCGCCTGCGCAGCGAAGGCGTACAGACACCGGTCATGATGCTCACGGCGAAGGGGGAGAAGGACGACCGCGTGACCGGCTTCAATGCCGGCGCGGACGATTATCTGCCGAAGCCCTTCGCGCCGGATGAGCTTCTGAGCCGGGTGCGCGCCATGCTGCGCCGGGGCGGCGCGTACACGCCGCCGGTGTTGCAGTTTGCGGATGCTTCGCTGGACACCGGGAGCGGCGTCCTCGCCTGCGGCGCGCATGAGGTGCGGCTGAGCGGACGCGAGTTTCAGGTGATGGAGATGTTCCTGCGTGCGCCGAAGGTCGTGATCTCCGCAGAGCGCATCATGGAGCGCATCTGGGGCTGGGACAGCGATGCCGACATCAGCGTCGTCTGGGTCCACATCTCGAACCTGCGCAAAAAGCTCAAAGCCATCGGCTCCGGCGTGAGCATCCGCGCAAACCGCGGGCTGGGCTACGTTCTGGAGGCGGAGACATGATCAAACGGCTTCGGAAGCGCTTCATCCGCATCGCGACGCTGGCGGTCGCGGCGGTGCTGCTCGTGCTGTGCGTGAGCATCAATCTTGCAAACTATATCTCCGTGACGGGCGGGCTGCATGAGACGCTGAGGATGATCTCGGAAAATGAGGGCGTCATTCCGCATATGCCGCCGGAGGGAACACCCGGCGCGCAGCCGGGCGGAAACGGAAGCTTTACCCCGGAAACGCCGTTTTCCACGCGCTATTTTGTCCTGCGCTATACCGACTCCGGCGAGCTGGTGCAGGCGAATCTTGAGCACATCGCGGCTGTGACCGAGGGCGATACGCAGCCGTATCTCGACGCCGCGCTGCGGCACGGCGAGGGCTACGGACGCGTCGGCGGCTACGCCTTTTACGTGGTGCGGCATGGGGAAGGGCGCTGGATGGCGGTCTTTCTCGACTCCTACCAGCAGATGCGCACGGTCACAGTGTTTGCGCTGCTGTCAGTCGCCGCTGCGGCGGTCTGTGTGGCGCTGGTGTACGGGATCGTTGTGCTCTGCTCGCGCCGCGCCATTGACCCCGTGGTCAAGAGCGCCGAGCGGCAGAAGCAGTTCATCACTGATGCGGGGCATGAGCTGAAAACGCCGATCACCGTCCTTGCGACGAGCCTCACCGTCCTTGAGATGGAGGTCGGACCGCAGAAGTGGATCGACAAGGCAAAAGCGCAGACCGAGAAGCTCAAGGAGCTGGTGCAGGCGCTGGTGACGCTCTGCCGGATGGACGAGGAGGAGTCGCCGCTGAAGATGCGCGAGTTTCCGATCAGCGACGTGCTGGCGGAGACGGCGGAGTCGTTCCGGGATTTTGCCGCGTCGAAGGGGCACGAGCTGGAAGTTTCCGTTGCACCGGGGCTGTTCTATTGCGGCGATGAATACGCCGTCCGGCAGCTGGCGTCGATCTTGCTGGACAATGCCGTCAAATACGCGGACGCGGACACACCGATCCGGTTCACGCTCGAAAAGAGAAAGCGCGGCGTGGCGATCCTGACGGAGAATGCCTGCATGGGCATGGAGCCGGAGGTTTTGCCGAAGCTCTTTGACCGGTTTTATCGCGCGGATCCTTCGCGCTCGGCGCAGACGGGCGGCTTCGGCATTGGACTATCCATTGCGCGCAGCATCGCCGAGGGACACCACGGCAGCATCTGCGCGAAGCGCACCGAGGACGCAAAAATACAGTTCACAGCGGAGCTGAGATAAAAACAGCCGCCCGAGAGGGCGGCGTGCTGTCCCCCGAAAGGGGGACATTTTTTGCGCCCG
>CAKTVN010000178.1 GCA_934623545.1 uncultured Oscillospiraceae bacterium | reverse complement strand
CCGCGTCCTCCGGGCGCGCCCTGTGCCTCCGGCACAGATAGAGCGTCACCCCTTTGGGGTGACGAAGCCGCCGCTTTCGCGGCGTAAAAACGCGCCGCCCTTCGGGCGGCAGAAAGGAAGCAGCCATGCGTTTGGATAAATATCTGAAGGTCTCGCGTCTGATCAAGCGCCGGACCGTTGCAAACGATGCCTGCGACGGGGCGAAGGTCTCCGTCAACGGCAGACCCGCCAAAGCCTCCTATGACGTCAAGGTCGGCGACCGGATCGAAATTCAGTTCGGCGCGCGGACCGTCGCGGTCGAGGTGCTGCAGGTCGCGGACAATGTCCGCAAGGACGACGCCGTTGGAATGTACCGCGAAATTTCGCTGTCATAAGACTTTTCAAATCATAAAGATCCCCTCTGCGCAGTTGCCCGAAAGCGTGCAACTGCGCGTCTTTTTACTCCTAAATATGAAGGGCGCACGCCCTTCCTATCACATTGGGCGGCTTTTCGCCCATGAAAGGAGCATTTTTATGACAAGAACCGACCATTTGCAGCTCTACCGCTGGTCCTCGGAGGATTTTGTAGATCTGGAGCAGGTCAACGCAAATTTTGACGCGCTGGAGCGCGTCGGCGGCAATTATGACCGCGCCGCTGAGACGCTCCGCCACCATCTGGCGCACGACGCGCTTTATCGCTATCACAAAGGAATGCTTGCGCCGCGTCTGCGCGATCTTGTGACCGTCGACCTCTCAAAGCCGAGCGGCGAGACGGAAAATCTCGTCCAGCTTCAGGACGTCTACGGCACGCCGATGCTTGTCCCCTCCATCGAGCCGAGCTTCAGCGCCCAGACGGCGGAGCTCAGTGTCAATCCGAACAGCAGCGCCACCGTCTGCACCTTCACGCCCACCGGCTATGGGCGCGTCACCTCGCTGACGCTCCCCGCGCCGAAATCCGCCAATATGTCCGACGTCTGCGTCGGCATCGTGGAGGGCAGCAATGTTCTCTGGGAATCTGAGCCGCTTGCCTTCACCTCACAACAGGTGCAGACCGTCGCCGCAGACTGCCCGATCGCCGTGGGGCACACCTACACCGTCCGTATCCGCCGCACCACGGAATGGGGCGTTGGGCTGTGGGTGCTCAGCGCGGGCAGCTGCGCCGTGACCGTTTCCGGCTCCGTATACGAGGAGGGCTCGTTCACAACAAAGGCGTTTTCGCTTTCCGGCGGTTCGGTGCTCGATCTCTGGGTCTATTATTCCGGAGACGCGCCCGCGCTTGCCTGTAGTCTGGACGGCGGCGAATGGGCGGCTCTGAGCCTCTCGGAGCCGGAAGCCGCCGTGACCGTCGAGGGCGGTGCGTGCCTAGTGCGCCGCTGCCGCCTTGCGAATGTGGACGCGCAGACGCTGCGCGTGCGCTTCACGCTCACAAGCTCCGACACGCTGGTGCGGGAGCTTTGCGGCGCGCTGCTCTGAGACCAAAATTGCCCGGAGGCTGCGTTTCCGGGCAATTTGGGGAAGTAATCGCTAATAGTGAAGAATTAAAAAGTAAGGAATCGGCGATGTTCAAAGAACATCGCCGATACAGACTGTCAAAAAACCTCGTAGAGTTCGCGCCCGCAGGCGCGAATAAAGTGTGAATCGGTTTTGTCCGGGGGCGTGTACCTCGGACAAAACACACTACGGGATGCAAGTGTGGAATTTGTGCGCAAACCGCGCACAAATTATGCGCGCCGCATCACGCAGCCTTTTCAAACGCGAACCCAGCCCTGCGGTTCGCGTTTGAGAGCTTGTCAAAAAGCCTTTTTTGACAAGCTCAATCGGCGATGTTCAAAGAACATCGCCGATATTTTTTATCCAAATAAGCGCAAAAGCAAGCCGCGAAGCGGCGCGTTTTGAAATCGTCGACGAAGACGGCACCACTCAAAAACAGGCTTTTCACGTCAGGGCGCCCCTCCGAGCATGGTGTCCTTTCCGAAAATCAGAAGATCATGCAATTTCGAGTCAGCGGGTCGATGTGGGAATCGACCCCTACGATGCTCGTGATATCGGAAACGTCCCGACTTTCATACGTCCAATATTCAACGGGCGCACACGCAGCGACCCGTATTTGCGTGCCGTGCGATGCGGAAACCCGATTCTACGACCGCCCGAAGGGCGTTCCTTGACCGCCGGTGTAACGACAACACGTAAAACGGAACGATTTGTTTTTCTGCGCGTCAGCGCTATTTCCGCATCCAGCGCCTCTTTTTTGCATACTTTTTTCTGGCAAGACAGAAAAAAGTATGCCCGCGGAGCGACAGTTGCGGTGTCACCGCAAAAATGGCACTGCGGTGAATACGGCAAAGGGCATTGCCAATACGCCCCTCTGCAAGAAAAGAATTTCTCTCTGCGACTTTCGCGCGTTTTCCTCTTTCCGTGAGGTTTACAATAAACCGTACACAGAAATCCAAAACGCATTGGGGGCTGCGATTATGCCGAAAATGAAAACCAGAACCGTGATCGATTCCGGGCGGGTGATGTTTCTTCCACCCGGCTCCATACAGCCCAATCCTGCGCAGCCGCGCCGGGTGTTTGACCCCGCCGGGCTTCAGGAGCTCGCGGCGAGCATCGCGCAGTACGGCATTTTGCAGCCGCTGACCGTCCGCAAGACTGCCTCGGGCGTCGAGCTCGTCGCCGGGGAGCGCCGTCTGCGCGCGGCGCAGCTTGCGGGGCTGGAGGAGGTGCCGTGCATCCTGATCTCGGTCGATGGGCAGGATTCGGGGATGCTGGCGCTGGTGGAAAATCTTCAGCGCCGCGATTTGGATTTCATCGAGGAGGCAGCCGGGATCGCCCGGCTCATGCAGGAATTTCATCTCTCCCAGTCCGAGGCGGCGCGCCGCCTCGGCAAGAGCCAGTCCGCCGTCGCGAACAAGCTCCGCCTGCTGCGGCTCTCCCCCGCGGTGCTGGACCGGCTCCGCCAGGCGGACCTTTCCGAGCGGCACGCCCGCGTGCTGCTGCGGCTGGACGGCGAAGAGGCACAGCTGCGCACACTGGAGCGCATCATCGCCGGGGGCTGGACCGTCGCGCGCACGGAGCAGTATGTCGATGCACTGCTCGCTCACGCACCCAAGCCGCACCGCACGCTCGGCGGCTTTCGCCTGCGCGACGCGCGCGTGCTTCTGAACTCCGTCCGGCACCAGCTCGATCTGGCGCGCTCGGCGGGCATTCTCGCCGGGACCGAGCAGACGGAGACTGAGCGCGAGATCGTTCTGACCATCCGCATTCCGAAGCCGCCGGCATCCTCCCGCTGAGGCTGCACATTTGTATGCAGCTAAAATACAGCTTTTCTTCATTTCCGCGCTTCTTTTGTGAAAAACGCGCAAAGCACGCGTGAAAATCCGCCTTTGCCCGAAAAAAATTTGTCACTTTTGGCATTTTTACATTGCATTCCCCGGAGAATATGTTATACTATGTATTTGTCTGAGAATCAAACAAACAACATCATTTTGGATCAGAGCGAAGGATGTTCTGACCACCGCAGGAAAGGGGTTCACACAATGTCTCACAAGTACGTATACCTGTTCTCCGAAGGCAACGGTCATATGCGAGAGCTGCTGGGCGGCAAGGGCGCAAACCTTGCCGAGATGACCAATCTCGGTATGCCGGTCCCGCAGGGCTTCACCATCACGACCGAGGCCTGCACGCAGTATTACAAGGACGACCATCAGATCAACGCCGATATCCAGGCTGAGATCATGCAGTACGTCGAAAAGCTGGAGGAAATGACCGGCAAGAAATTCGGCGACCTGTATAACCCGCTGCTGGTCTCCGTCCGTTCCGGCGCACGCGCATCCATGCCCGGCATGATGGACACCATTTTGAACCTGGGTCTGAACGACGAGGTCGTCGTTGCGTTCGCCCAGAAGACCAACAACCCCCGCTTCGCGTATGATTCCTATCGCCGCTTCATCCAGATGTACTCCGACGTCGTCATGGAGGTCGGCAAGAAGTATTTTGAGCAGCTCATCGACGAGATGAAGCTCGCCCGCGGCGTCACGCTCGACACCGAGCTGACCGCAGACGATCTCAAGGAGCTGGCTGAGAAGTTCAAGGCAGAATACCGTGAGAAGCTGGGCGAAGAGTTCCCGCAGGACCCGAAGGTCCAGCTGATGGGCGCCATCAAGGCGGTCTTCCGCTCCTGGGACAACCC
>CAKTVN010000177.1 GCA_934623545.1 uncultured Oscillospiraceae bacterium | reverse complement strand
GCGCCCTCGCAGTCGGAGCCGGTGATGAGCGGCGTGTGGACATAGACGAAGCCGCGCTCCTGGAAGAACTTGTGGATGGCGAAGGCGATGATGCTGCGGACGCGAAAGACCGCCTGGAAGGTGTTGGTGCGCGGGCGCAGATGCGTCACGGTGCGCAGATACTCCATCGAGTGGCGCTTGGGCTGGATGGGGAAGTCCGGCGTGGACGGTCCTTCGATCAGGACCTCCTTTGCCTGAAGCTCAAACGGCTGCTTGGCGTCCGGCGTCAGGACCAGCGTGCCGGTCACGATCACAGCGGCGCCGATGTTCAGCTTGGAGATCTCGGCGAAGTTTGCAAGCTCCGTGCTGTAGACGACCTGAACGGGGCTGAAAAACGTACCGTCGGACAGGACGATGAAGCCGAAGTTCTTGCTGGCGCGCAGATTGCGCACCCAGCCGCCGACGCGGATGTCCTTACCGGCGTAGGAATCGGTATCCTTGAAAAGGGAACGAACGGGAATCAGCTGTTCCATAATGATTGATCCTCTCTTGCCCGCATGGGCGTTGAATTTGATATTTTTTTGTATATTTTGTGCAGCTTACAGGAGAAGAATGCCCGCTTCACGGCATTTTTCGGCAGTCTCGCGATCCCAAAGGCTCGACTGGACCTCGCCGATGTGGCAGGTGCCGATCATCAGCATACACAGACGGCTCTGCCCGATGCCGCCGCCCATGGTGAGCGGAAGCTCGTCCGCGAGCAGCATTTTGTGGAAGGGGAGTGCGCGGCGGTCGTCGCAGCCGGAGAGCGTGAGCTGACGGTCGAGCGACTGCGCGTCAACGCGGATGCCCATAGACGAGACCTCGAACGCGCAGCCGAGAATGTCGTTCCACATGAGAATGTCGCCGTTGAGCGCCCAGTCGTCATAGTCGGGCGCGCGCCCGTCGTGCGGCTTGCCGGAGCGGAGCTTGCCGCCGATCTGCATGAGAAAAACTGTGTGATGCTCGCGCACGATGGCGTTTTCGCGTTCCTTGGGCGTTTTATCGGGATAGAGATCCTCCAGCTCCTGCGTGGTGATGAAGAAGACCTCGCGGTCGAGCTTCGTGTGCAGGCATGGGAAGGCAACGCCGAGAGCGTCGTTCGTCTCGCAGATCGCGCCGACGATGTCACGGACGGTACGGCGCAGATACGCTTCATTGCGGTCCTCGCGGGTGATGACCTTTTCCCAGTCCCACTGGTCGACATAGACGGAGTGAAGGTTATCCACCTCTTCGTCGCGGCGGATGGCGTTCATGTCGGTGAAGAGTCCCTTGCCGGCGTTGAACTGATAGCGCTTGAGCGCCAGACGCTTCCACTTTGCAAGCGAATGGACGACCTGCGCCTCTGCGCCGACATCGGGGATGTCAAAGCGGACCGGGCGCTCGTAGCCGTTGAGGTTGTCGTTGAGACCGGAGTTCTCCTCTACAAAGAGCGGCGCGGACACGCGGCGCAGATTGAGCGCATTGCTCAGATTGACCTGAAAATTGCTTTTGATAAATTCGATGGCGCGCTGGAGCTCGTAAACAGAGAGCGGCGCATGGTAGCCAGCAGGGATGGTGAGCTTGCTCATACGGCAGAACTCCTTTCTCAATAATAATACCAAGCATTATACAACAGTTCCGTCGTCAATTCAAGAACGATTCTGGATAAAATGGAACCTTTTCTTCGCCGCAGGGCGTGGAAAAGGTAAAATAAAGAGTTGAGCGGCGCGGCGCTCAACTCTTCGCGATCGCATATTCCTTAAGTCTTCTGCGCCTGTCCCTTTTTTGCGTGCGTGCAGATCGCCTCAAAGGTCTGCTGGCTGATGTCGTGCTCGATCCTGCACGCGTCCTGAAGTGCGGTCTTCTCGTCCACGCCGAGCGCCATCAGGAACTGCGACAGCGTCCGGTGCCGGTCGAGCATCTGCGCCGCGATCTCCATGCCGCTGTCGGTCAGGGTGATCAGCCCGTCGCGGTCCATGGTAATGTAGCCGTTTTCACGCAGCCGCTTGGTCGTATAGGTCACGCTGGGCTTTGTCACGCCGAGCTGCTCTGCCACGTCGATGGAGCGGATATAGCCATGCTTCTCCTTCATCATCAGCATGGCCTCCAGATAATCCTCGGACGCCCTCAGAATTTTCATGGCATTATGCACCATCCCTTCAGAAAAATCATATTTAGATTAGCACACTCTAACCAAAAAAGCAAGGAAGAAAGATTTTTTTCATGCTGGGGCTTGACAAGAGAAGTTAGATATGTTAAACTGTGCGCTGGTTAGAGGGGCTTAACCATTTGAGAAAGATACTGGAAGGTACCCCCGAACCGTTCTTTTTCGAGTTTCGGTTAGAGAATACTAACCGGGAGCATGGAGGATACGTTATGATGCCGCTTGCACTTGCAAATGTTGGCGAGGAGAACATGATCCACAAGGTCGGCGGTTCGCCGGAGATGAAAAAGCATCTCGAGGATCTCGGCTTTACCGCCGGGGGCACGGTGACCGTGGTTGCTGCGATGGGCGGCAACATCATCGTCAAGATCAAGGAATCCCGCATTGCCATCAGCGAAGAGATGGCGCGTAAAATCATGATCTGAAATTCAATAAAGGAGAGAAGACAATGAAAACTTTGAGAGACGCCAGGATCGGCGAAACCGTCAAGGTCGTGAAGCTGCACGGCGAAGGTCCCGTGAAGCGCCGCATCATGGACATGGGCATCACCAAGGGTGTTGAGGTCTACGTCCGTAAGGTCGCTCCGCTGGGCGACCCCATGGAGGTCACCGTCCGAGGCTACGAGCTGAGCCTGCGCAAGGCGGATACCGAAATGATCGAGATCGCGTAACATACTTCAACAAAAAGGAGAAGTAAGATGGAAAAACAAATCAAAATTGCCCTTGCGGGCAACCCGAACTGCGGCAAAACGACGCTGTTCAACGCACTGACCGGCTCGAACCAGTTCGTTGGCAACTGGCCCGGCGTCACGGTCGAGAAGAAGGAGGGCAAGCTCAAGAAGCATGACGACGTCGTCATCATGGACCTTCCCGGCATCTATTCGCTGTCGCCCTACACGCTGGAGGAGGTCGTCGCCCGTAACTACCTGATCACCGAGCGCCCGGACGCCATCCTGAACATCATCGACGGCACCAACCTCGAGCGTAACCTTTACCTCACCACCCAGCTCACCGAGCTCGGCATTCCGGTCGTTGTTGCCATCAACATGATGGACGTCGTCAAGAAAAGCGGCGACCAGATCAATGTCAAGGAGCTGTCGCGTCAGCTCGGCTGCCCGGTCATCGAGATCTCCGCGCTGAAGGGCGACGGCATTATGGAAGCCGCCGAAGCCGCGGTCAGCGCCTCCAAGGGCACGCACACCGAGCCGCAGCACACCTTCTCCGGTCCTGTCGAGCACGCCATCGCCCACATCGAAGAGGCGGTCCTGCACGACAAGCCCGCAGAACAGCAGCGCTGGTACGCGATCAAGATCTTTGAGCGCGACGACAAGGTCCTCGATCAGCTGCATATCCCCGCAGACACCATGAGCCACATCGAGGCGGACATCAAGGCTGCGGAAGCAGAGCTGGACGACGATGCAGAGTCCATCATCACCAATGAGCGCTATGTGTACATCGCGCAGGTCATCAAGAGCTGCTACAAGAAAAAGAGCAAGGAAAAGCTCACCACCTCCGACAAGATCGATAAGATCGTCACCAACCGCTGGCTGGGTCTGCCGATCTTCGCGGTCGTCATGTTCCTGGTCTACTACATCGCGATGGTTGCGGTCGGCGCTCCGGCGACCGACTGGGCAAACGACGGGCTGTTCGGCGACGGCTGGCACCTGCTCGGCATCGGCTCCTCCGCTTACAACGACGCGGCTGACGAATACACCGCTGCAAGCGAAGCGATCAGCGGCTACTATGACCTCGACACGGAAGCCGAGGACTTCGATGCCGCTGCCGCACTGGCTGAAATGAAAGCCGTCACGGCGGATTCTGCCAGCAAGACCATCGGCGTCGAGGATGAAGAGACCCTCGCCATCAACGAAATGACCGTCTACTATGACACGATCCCCGAAGACGCGGACGAAGAGTCCACGGTCGGCATGACCTATGTCGACGCTGTCAGCTACTTCGAAGAAAACGGCTTTGACGAGCCCGATCCCGCCGACTACGGCGTGTGGGTCCCGGGCGTGCCAG
>CAKTVN010000176.1 GCA_934623545.1 uncultured Oscillospiraceae bacterium | reverse complement strand
CTTGTAATACGTATCGGGGAAGGGAACGCCGATGGAGCCGACGCGGTTATAGTCCTTCGGGGTCAGGCAGCTCGCAGTGACGCATTCGGTCAGCCCATAGCCCTGACGAATTTGGACGGAGGCATTGTGTGCCTTGAGGAAGTCATCGACCTTCTTCTTCAGCTCGATCGACAGGCTGTCGCCGCCGCAGAACACGCCCTTCAGGCAGCTGAGATCGGCGCTTTCGAGCTTCTCGGCGCGCAGCAGCGCCTCAAAGAGCGTCGGCACGCCGGGGATGATGTTGGGCTGCTTTTTGATGAGCAGGTCTGCGTAGGTCTTGACGTTGAACTGCGGGACCAGAATGCAGCACGCGCCGCCGATCAAGGCGGTATGGATGCCGATGCCGAGTCCGAAGCCGTGGAATACGGGCATGACCGAGAGCATCTTCATGCCGTCGATGGGCGCAAAGCCCGAAGCGGCAATGGTCTGAAGCCCGAGGGCGTTGAAGTTGAGGTTGCTGAGCATGATGCCCTTGGTGGTGCCGGTCGTGCCGCCTGAGTAGAGGATGGAGGCGCAGTCGTTTGCTGCGGGCTGCTTCTTCGGCAGCGGCAGATCGCGCTTTTTCCCCATGCGCATGAACTCGTTCCACCAGATGTAATTGCCGCGTCTGGGAGGCGCGGGATATTTGCGCGCCTTGGTCAGATCATAGCCGATGGCGAGCACGGGCGGAAGCTCGTCCTGAATGCGGGCGAGAAGAAGCTTGCAGTCGGGGGTTTGCAGCTCCGGCAGGATGGACGAGACCTTCGTATAGAACTGGTCGAGCGTCAGGATCGCCTTGGAGTGCGAGAAGTCGAGATAATGCCGAATTTCACCGGCGGCAGAGAGCGGATGGATCATGTTGGAGATCGCGCCGATGCGGTTGAGCGCGTAGAAGCTGTCGACTGCCTGCGGGCAGTTCGGCATACAGATCGTCACATGGTCGCCTTTCGTGATGCCGAGGGCGAGATACGCCTTTGCAGTTTCGTCGATGCGGCGCATGAACTCTGCATAGGTCGTCTTTTTGCCCATGAACTCATAGGCGCTGTTCTTGGGGAAGCGGTCGGCAGCCTTGCGGACCATGCCGTAGATGCTTTCCTTTGGATAGGTCAGATGGTGCGGGGTATTTCCGTAATAATTGAGCCACGGAGCGGAAGATGAAATGCTCATAGTCGTCATCCTTTCTGGTTTCACACATACACACCTGCGGCGTCCGGCGCACACACCCGCCGGAAAAGCCGCACGAAAGAAGTATACTATTATTTTTGCATATTCGCAAGACTTTTCGGCATTTTTCGGAGAAAAAGCGCCATCTCAGCGATTGAGCAGGCGCGCGATGAGCGGACGGTGAACCTTCATCGCGCCCTTTGGGCAAAATTCCTGACAGCAGAAGCAGTGGATGCAGCGGCTGCGGTCGATCTTCGGGAGCTTATTTTGCATGGCGATGGCGTGCGCGGGGCAGATCTTCGCACATTTGCCGCAGCCGACGCACTCATGCGCGGCGACCTTCGGCACGCAGGTGAGCGCGTTTTTTACCAGCGCGCCGGTCACTTCACCGAGCAGCCCGCTGCCAAAACGAAAGATCTCTGTGCTGCGCTGCGCCTCCGGCACGTCAAAATCCGGCTTGATGAGAGAGTGCCATTCGCCGCAGATGGAAAGCGCCTCGACCGATTCCGGAATCAGACTGCGCCGGAGCGCGGCGGCAAGCGTCGGCACGTCCTGCGCGGTAAGACCGATCAGCGCGGCGGCAAGCAGGTCGAGCCGGTGCGGGGAAGCGGAAGCGAGGACCGCGCCCAGCGTGGTCGGCGTGCCCTGTGTGGGACCGTTTCCCTCCATGCACACGACGGCGTCGCAGAGACTCAGCCGGGGCTTCCAGTACTCGTTCAGATCGACGAGCATATCCGCAAAGGCAGCCGCATCCGGGTATTTGTAGTGATATTCCGGCTTCATGGTGCCGGGAATGACGCCGAAGAGATTTTTTGCGGCGTTGGACATCCCCATCATACCGTGGCTCTTGAGCTTACAGAAGTCGATGATGGCGTCGGCGTGGTCGAGCCAGGCGGTATAGGTGAACTGCTTTGCGCAGACGCCCTCGGGAAAGTGTGCCTGCGCCTGAGAAAAGTCGGCGTTGAGCTCCGCACCGCACGCCTCGCAGTCCCGCAGACCGGTCACGTCGTAGACGTGCGCGAGATGCGCCGGTGTGTACAGCCCGCCGGGGCTGTCGCCGAGGACGACGTGCGCGCCCCGCGCCCGGAGCATCCGGACGAGCGCGCACAAAAGCGCGGGATGGACCGTTGCCGCCGTGTCAGGCGCCATCGCGGAGACAAGATTGACCTTGACGGCGATGCGCATTCCGCTCTGCACCCAGTCGAGCCCGCCGAGCGGTGCAAGGACCTCCTCCAGTGCGCGGCGGCAGTTCGCCTCGCTGTAATCCGGGCAGCGCGGGATGGAAACGTCAATGTTCATGCCGCAGCCTCCCTTCCATTTCGAAAATATTTTGTATACTATACCATGCCGGAGATGCTTTTTCAAACCGGAAATCGCGCGCGGCAGGGGTAAAGTATACACAGTGTTTACAAAACGGTAAAGATATGTTATAATTCAATCCTGAATTGTGTAATTTCCGCACAAAAGAGACAGTTTTCAGCAATGGAAACCAGAGAAGAAAGGAGCCTTCTGATGCAAAACGGGGATGGCTTTGACTTCCAGAAACTCGATCATGAGGTAGACGAGCTGCTTTCGGATGTGAAGGAGCTGCTGAACGACGCGCCGCAGGCGGAGCCGGAAGCGGGCATCACAGAGGAGCCGGTTGGCGAGGCGCCGGAGCAGCCGGAGGACGCGGACGCGGCAGACGCGGAGGCAGCGGGCGACCCGATGCTCGACGCGACCATGATCTACAAGCCGCTCACCTTCTACGAGCAGTCGAAGCCCGCGTATCAGACGCAGCGCCGTGCGCTGTATGAGCGCGAGCGCGAGCAGGCGCGGCAGGAGCGCGAGCGGCAGAGGCTCGCGCGCGAGGCGGAAGAGGAGAGAAAAATGCGGGAGTTGGAGGAGCGGCAGAAAAAGCCGCGCCGGAGAAGCCCGGAGCAGCCGCCGGAGGACGAGCAGGAATACGCCCGCTGGCTCTATGAGCAGGGCGGCGGCGAGGAGACGGTCCGGCAGCGTGAGGTCGTGGCGCAGCGCGAGCAGACGGCGGCGCAGCCGAGGGCTGCCGCGAAGAAGCGGCATCCGGTGCGAAACGTTCTGCTGATCCTGCTGGCACTGCTGCTGGCAGGGACGGCGATGCTCGTCGTGCTGGCAAAGCAGCCAAAGACGGACAACGCCCTCGGCGCGCGCCGCGCGGACTGCGCGACGATCCTGCTCGCAGGCACCGATCAGGACGGCTTCCGGACGGATACGATGATGCTGCTGTCCATCGACCGCAGCAGCGGGAAGATCAGTCTGGTGTCGATCCCGCGCGACACGCTCGTCTACTGCGAATATGCCGTGCCGAAGATCAATTCCGCCTACGGCTGGGCGGGCGGCGGCGAGAGCGGCATGGAGGAGCTGATGCAGCGCGTCTCGGAGATCGTCGGCTTCATGCCGGACGGCTATGTGCTCATCGGGCTGGAGGGCTTTGAAAAGCTCATCGACTGCATGGGCGGCGTGGAATTTGACGTCCCGATGGATATGCAGTACAGCGACCCCTCACAGGAGCTGAGCATTGATCTGAAGGCGGGGACACAGCGCCTTGACGGCACGGCGGCGATGCAGCTCGTGCGCTTCCGCTCGGGCTACGCGCTGGCGGACCTAGACCGCGTGACGGTCCAGCGGGCGTTTGTAAAGGCGGCGCTGAGCCAGTGGATCTCGCTGGGGAAGATCTATAAGCTGCCTGCGGCGCTGCGGGTGCTGAAGCAGTACACGCAGAGCGATCTTGACTTTGAGAATTATCTCTGGATGGCGGAGGCGGCGCTGTTCTGCGACATGGAGAGCGTGCGCATGGAGACGCTCCCGGGGACGGCTACCTATATCGCGGGAGGCTCGTATTACGTGCTCGACCCCGCCGGTGTGGCGGAGACGGTCAATAACTGCTGCAATCCCTATGAACAGGGAATCGCGGTGTCGGATCTCAGCATCCGGATCGGATAAAAAAGCGGCATTGCGCCCCGGAAGGGCGCAATGCCTTTTGTCACCCCGGAGGGGTGACGCCCTATCTGTGCCGAAGGCACAGGGGGACCGCGCCCGAAG
>CAKTVN010000175.1 GCA_934623545.1 uncultured Oscillospiraceae bacterium | reverse complement strand
GCGCAAAAGAAACGGAGAAAAACAAAAATCTAGGTTGATTCTTGACGACAAAGTTTGTATAATGAAACATAATGAAGAAAATGAAAAGGAGTTTGCTTCCATGAAGAAACTTACCGTCAAGAAGGGCACGCAGTGCATGGCGTGCCTTGAGTGTGTCCGCGCCTGCTCCAATGCGTTCTACAAGGAGTTCCATCAGGACAAGTCCTGCATCCAGATCATCGAGCGCAACGGCGCACCGAAGCCCATGGTCTGCGTTCAGTGCGGCAAATGCGCGAAAGCCTGCGAGCATGGCGCGATCACGCAAAACGCCAAGGGCGTCTATATGATCAATAAGAAGCTCTGCGTCCAGTGCGGCAAGTGCAAGGAAGCGTGCCCATTCGGCGTCCTGGTCCAGGAGCCCGAGCTTCCCGCGTCGAAGTGCATCGCCTGCGGCATCTGCGCGAAAGCCTGCCCGATGGAGATCCTCGAGGTCGTCGAGAGCTGAAAGAGAATATAAAAAGCGAGCCCGCCGCAAGGCGGGCTTTTTGTCACCCTGAAGGGGTGACACCCTTTTGCACCCGGAGGGCGCATTTTATGCCAGATACTTGAATCCCAGCACAACGACGCCAAGGATCACCAGGATCACACCTGTTGCGCGGTTGAGCGTCTTTGCGCTCGCCTTATTTGCAAGCTTCGCCGCGATCCTGGCAAACACGAGCGTGAAGAAGATGCACAGCAGCAGAGGCGCAAGCTCCGGCGCGCCGCCGATCGCGAAATGCGAGATCGAGCCGGTCAGCGCCGTAAAGGTCATGATGAACACGCTCGTCCCGACGGCAGTCTTCAGCTCATAACCCATCACGCTCGTGAGCAGCAGGAGCATCATCATGCCGCCGCCCGCGCCGACAAAGCCGCAGATGAAGCCAACCACTGCGCCGCAGAGCACAGACTTGACGATGCGCTCCTTCGCGGAGACGGCTTTCATGTCCTCCTTGGTGGTCATAACGGGCTTGACGATGAACTTCACGCCGAGCAGGAGTGTCATGAACACCGAGAAGCTCCCCATCGTCATCGACGGCACGAGGCTCGAAATGTAGCTTCCGACGACCGTAAAGACCAGCACGGTCAGCATCATGACCAACCCGTTTTTAATGTCCAGATTTTTGTTTTTGCCATATGTATACGCGGAGACGGCGCTTGCCAGAACGTCCGACGCCAGCGCGATGCCGACCGCGACATAGGGGTCCATCTTCAAAAACGTGACCAGCATCGGCGTGATCACCGCCGCGGCGCTCATACCGGCGAAGCCCGTGCCGAGCCCCGCGCCCATACCGGCGAAAAAGCATACGAGAATTAAAATGACGGTTTGCATTTGGAGTCCTTCCTTTGGCTTTCAATATTTTTTGCGATTTTCTGATGCAGACGCGAAAATTCCGCCATTTCTTCCTCGGAAAAATCCGAAAACAGGGCAGCGGAAAATTCCTCCTGCACCGCGCGCCCGAAGGCTGCGACCGGCTCGGCGCGCGGCGTCAGTGCGAGATGGACGCTTTTTCGGTCGCCCGGCGCATGGCTCCCGGTCAGAAGCCCGCGCTCGCACAGTGCGTTTACGCAGAGCGAGACCTGCGATTTCGGGATCCGCCGCACGCGCGAGACCTGCGCCGCCGTGTCATAGCCCGGATTGTTCGCGAGGAACATCAGAACGTCCGTCTCCGCCGCCGAGAGGGAATAGCGCTCCATGATCTGCCTGCGGTAGTCGCCGTAGAAGCGCTCCGCCGCCTGTGCGAAATCCCAGAACTCGTTGAGTGTCATTCATGCACCTCCAAATCGTTCTAATACTATTTTCTGATTAAATTCTTTAATCAGAAAGGTTCCGCCTTTGGCGTAACCGATTCCGTGATTTTGATAAAATCACGGAATCTCGTCTCATAATGATCTTCATATTAAAAACTTCCATTCCATGAATGAAAGTTTTTAATTGAATATCAGTATAAATTGAACAATGCTATTATTGTTCAAAATAGAACGATTGTCAAGCAAAGATTTGTGAACATTCTGAAAACGAAAAACCGGCGCAGCGAACCTCGCTGCGCCGGTAAAATCATGTGCGATGTAATTTGCCTTCGATGCGGCGTTCAAAAGCCGCTTACCCGATGTGGTCGATCGTGTTGTTGTCGTTGAAGACGGTTTTTCCGCCGGGGGATTCCGGGTCGAACGAATACGGCACGCCGGTCCCGGCACCGCCTCCGCTCACCGTGACGGCAATCACTTCCTCTTGCAGAAAGCTGATTTTTTTTGCCGCCGGTTTCAGATACTTTCTCTTTTGCACCGCAAATTCCTCACTTATTCAGCGTAAGCGCATCGCCGTCCTTGAAAATACCGGTGTCCGCACCGAAGGTCGGGACTGCGGTAATGTTCGTCGCGGCTTCGGAATCCGCCGATTCGGAGTTTGCGTCCTTCAAGCCGATGAATTTGACCCAAAGCGCAGTTCTCGGCTCTGTTTTCAGCTCTGTGCAAAGCTTTGTCAAAAGCGTCTGCTTGAAGCTGAAGCGGTATGTTCCGGCACCCCAGTTGGCAGCCACGACCATTTCGTCTCCGTGCCCGCCTGCGGCGAGCAGCTCATAGGCGTAGCCGTTTGTAAATACGGGCTTGCACCAGACGCGCGCCCACTCCTCGTTGGAATCCGAGCCAAGGAAGCTATACACGGTGACATCGAAGAAGCGATATCCTCCGGCCGCCTTATCGTACAGGGTGGTCTGTCCGTTGTTTCGCTGGATATAAACGCTGTCATATCCTCCTGCGGTATTCTGTTTGACCTTCAGTAAGCCGTTGCCGTTGCTGGAATCGATCATGCTGCCCGCGGGAGCCAAGACGCTCGCCTTCGCGGTCATGGTGTGCCCGTTCAGATCGACCGTGACGCCCTCCGAAACACACACAAAGCCGCTCGCTTCCGCGTCGCTCTGCATTTTTACTGTCTCGCCGCTCTTCGCTGCCGCGAGCGCCGCGTCGAGCGAAGCATACGACGTCGTACCGATCGCGAACGGCACATAGACACCCTTCTGGAACGCCGCGACCTTCGTCAGGTCCATGCCGCTCGAGCTGACGTAGACCGTGTAAACGCCGTCTGAAAGCGTGCCGGGAAGGAGCTTGAAGCGCAGCGCGCTGCTGGTCGCGGTCTGCTGATCGATGTACTGGATAGCGGTGGTTTTCGGCGCGGCTTCCGCGCCGGAGGCGAGCATCACCGTGACCTGATCGCCGCTTTTCATCGCCGGGGTCGTCAGCGTGTAGCTCGTAACGTTCGTGTAAACGCCGCCGGAAAGCGTGCCGCCGACCGTCAGCCCATAGCCGCTGGCGAGGGCGCGCACGTCAAACACGCCGGTGACCTCGCTGTCTGCGGCGAGCGCCGTCGTCAAACTCCCGATGAGCAGCAGCGCAAGAAGCAGGGGAAGGATCCTTTTCTTCATGCCATCGTCTCCTTTTCTCATTCTCTCACAAAAATTCGCGAAAACGCCGTGCTTGGTGCAATTTTAGACCGAAAGTCAGCTGTATCCGGACTGTTTTCTCAGCTGCGTCCGAAGCGAAGATCCTTAAAGCTGCTTTTCCATGAATACCGTCTCGGGCGTTTCCTCGCCGGTATCCCGGAAGCCGCTGCTTTTGTAGAACGTCCGCGCAGCCGTGTTCGTCTTTTTGACCTCAAGTCGCAGACGCAGCATTCCGCTTTCCCGCGACGCATCTTCACACGCGCGCAGGAGCATGGTGCCGATGCCGCATCCCCGCGTGGAGCTGTCGACGCAGATCAGGGTGATAAACGCAGTTTTCGTCTGTGGATCGTTCGCATAGAACGCGAGAAAACCGACCGGCTGCTCCTGAACGGCGACCAGAAGCCGACCGTATGCCGTGATCTTTTCCGTCAGCGATTTTACATATGGACGCGCCCTGAGCGGCGGGGACATCATGTCCCCCAGCGTCAGTAAGAGCGCAGCTCTTACTGACGCTTCCCCTGAAAGCTCTTGAATCAGAATCTCTGTCTTGTCCAAAATGTTCCCAGTCCTTTGTCCCATATCCTGTAGCAACCACACATTTCTACTATTATATACCATGCTTACGGGCAAAAATCAAGGTATGCACTTTGCAAAGCCTTCGGACTAAAGCAGAAAGCGCCGCCCCTGAGGGCGGCGCTTGAGCTTGTCAAAAATACTTTTTTGACAAGCTCTCAAACGCGATCCGCTTCGCTGGGTTCGCGTTTGAAAAAGGCTGCGTGCCGCTGCGCGCATA
>CAKTVN010000174.1 GCA_934623545.1 uncultured Oscillospiraceae bacterium | reverse complement strand
TTTTCATTTCTCATCACCATGTTCATTATACAACAACGATTGATAAATTATCAATCTTTTTAAAAAGATATTAGTATGAAATACGCCTTCTGCGTCCTCCGGACGCAGCTACTCCCGCGCCTGCGGCGCGGCTTATGCCCTCCAGGCATAAAAAGCCTCCCGCATCCTCCGGATGCGGTCCCTCCGCGCCTTTGGCGCGGCTTGCGTCCTTCGGGCGCAAAAGGTTGTCCCCCTTCGGGTGACGAAACCCCGCGTCCTTCAGGCGCGGTCCCCTGTGCCTTCGGCACAGATAGGGCGTCACCCCTCCGGGGTGAAAAAGCCCGTGCCGCTTTCGCGGCATGAAAAGCGCCGCCCTTTCGGGCGGCGGCTTTTCAAAATTTCAATTATTCAGCCTCTGCGGGCGCACTTTTATAGCGGCTGTAGGAGACAACGATGCGGCGGTTCGGCTCGGTGCCGGTGGAGAAGGTCGTGACGTCGGGATGATCCTGAAGCGCGGCATGGATGACATGGCGCTCATAGGCGTTCATCGGCTCGAGCGTGATGCTGCGGCGGTACTTGACGACCTTGCCGGCGACCTTCGCCGCGAGGCGCTGAAGCGACTCCTCGCGCTTGAGACGGTAATTCTCGGCGTCCACGTTGATGCGCACGCGCTTGGTCGCGCCGCGGTTGACGGCGTAATTGGTCAGATGCTGGATGGCGTCGAGCGTTTCGCCGCGGCGACCGATCAGGATGCCGAGATTGTCGCCGACCAGATCGACCAGATAGGTGTCGTCCGCCGTCTTTACAGCGTGCGGCACGGCGTCGGAGCCCATATGCTCCAGCAGTCCCTTGACGAACTGCTCGATCTTCTCTTCCAGCGAGCCCGGCTCAGCCGGAGCGTAGACCTTCGGCTCGACCGGCGCCTTCGGCGCGGGCTGCTCGCGGCGCTCCGCCGGAGCCTTCGGCTGCTGCGGCTTGCGCTCGGGGCGGGGCTTCTGCTCGCGCTGCGGTCTCGGCTCGCGCTGGGGCTTCGGCTGCGCCATTGCGGGCGCAGGAGCGGCGGCGGGCGCCGCCGGAGCGATGACCTTCGGTGCGGGCGCGGCTTCCGCTGCGCTCTTCTTCGGCTTGCTTCTCGAGGCGGAGGACAGGGCAGGTTTCGGCGGCTCGTCCGGCACCTCATAGGTCACCTTGACCTTCGCCGGCTGCGCGCCGATGCCAAGGAAGCCCGATTTCGGATTATCCAGCACTTCGACCGAGACGCTGTCGCGATCCATGCCGAGCTGCTCCAGCGCAGCCGCGATCGCAAGGTCAATGGTCTTGCCGGTAGCGGTAATGAATTTTTCCATATTCTACGTTACTCCTCGGTTGTCGTATCCGCATTTTCCGCGGCTGCCTTTTTGCCGTAATGATTCGGATCGTAGGCGCGCCCCTTGGAATAGGGACGGCTCGCATCGCCGGAAAGCGGCTTCTTTTCGTCCTTTTCAGCGGCGGCAGGATTCTTCTTGTTCTCATACTCGCGCGCAGCGGCTGCTGCGGCTTCCTTCTCCTGCTGCTTGAGCTTCTTCTTGCTGACGTTGTCCTGAATGCCGTCGGGGTTCTGTTCGCGGCGCAGCGCGCGCTGGCGCTCCTTCTCCGCTTCCTCCAGACGCTTCTGCTGGGCGCGCTGCTGGCGCTCGGCGTCCTCTGCATCATAGACCTTGCGGAAATGGACGGTCAGGAAATAGTCCTGAATGGCTCCGAACACCGCCTGCGCGATCCAGTAGATGGAGATCGCCGCCGGCATGGAATAGCCGATCCACAGCGACATCAGCGGCATCATGAGCATCATGGTCGTGTTGGTCTGGTTTGCCGCCTTGGTCGCCTCGGCGTCCTGTTCACCGTCGGCGTTGGTGGCGACCTTGTTGTTCATCTTCTGGCTGATGAACATCGAGAGCATCTGGAAGCCGCCGGAGAGCAGCGGGATCAGGAACAGACCGATCTGCGCCCAGGTCGGGTTCTCCCACGTCCAGAACTTGAAGGTCGGGATCGCAGCCAGATCGATGCCCACAAACGAGAAGTCGATCGCGCGGAGCTTGGCAGCCTCAAAAAGGGGCAGCGCCTTGAGCTCCTCCAGAAATTCGCCAAGATGACCCGCTGCGGAGAGCTGCGCGTAGTAGGTATTGGCGCCGAGCTCCACGCCGCTTGCCTGGATGTAAGCCACAACGCCCGCCGCGATCGAGCGGCTGTTGTGCATCATGTAGGTGATCGGCTCACGGATGACATAGTACAGCGGCAGCATAATGAGCAGCGGGATGAACGACCAGAGGCAGCCGCCTCCCATCGAAACACCCTCGTCTTTGTACATCTGCTGGAGCGCCAGCTGGTATTTCTGCTTGTCGTCGCCATATTTTGCCTCGAGCGCCTTTGCCATCGGCGCAAGGCGGGACATCTTGAGCATACTCTTCTTGCTCTTGATGCTCATCGGCAGCAGCACGAGCTTGACGATCAGCGAGAACAAAATCAGCGATACGCCGTAGTTGTTCGCAAACCGGTCAAGCCAGTCAAGCAGATATCCGAACGGAACGCGGATGATGTCGGACAGGTTCATTTTGTCCTGCGTGCTTTCGATCGCTTCCTGCGCAGCCTGCTCGGGAGCAAGGCTCGCAGCCGCATCGTCCGCATCCGCCGCCACGCCGCCCGCAACGCAGCCGGCAAGCGCCAGGACCAGGGTCAGCGCAAGGAACAGTGCAAGGAATTTTTTCATTTGTTATCCTCCAATGTGGGGATGCCGCGCATCGGGCGCACGCCCGATCGCCCTACGGCACCGGATCAAAGTAGTCTCCCTTGTAAAAGGGATGACACCGCAGAAACCGCCGCAGCGCCAGAATGCCGCCCTTCCATGCGCCGTATTTCGTCACGGCTTCCAGCGCGTACTGAGAGCACGTCGGCGTAAACCGGCAGCGGGGCGGAAACGCAGGGGAGATATGCTTCTGATAAAACCGGATCAGGGCAAGCAGCACGCGCTTCATTGCGATTCCTCGCTCCGAAGCAGCGACAGCTTTTCCGCAAGGGAGAGATATGCCTTCTCAAGCTCCGCATACGGCGCGTCCATTGCCCGCCCTCTGGCGACGACCACCAGATCATAGCCGGGCAAAAACTGCGTCTCGTGCAGCCGGTAGATCTCGCGCAGGCGGCGGCGCACCCGGTTGCGCCGGACGGCGCAGCCAAGCTTCGCGTTCACCGTGAGCCCGACGCGGTTGCGCTTCTGCCCGTTTTTGCGGCAGTAGAGCGCGAGATAGCGGTTTGCACAGGTATTGCCCTTATGGTAAAGGCGCCTGAACACATGATTGAGCTTGAGGGAACTGGAATATAACATACTGCCTCCCTCGAACATCCAAAGAAAAATGAAAGTCCTGATAAACGGATGGGGCGAACAGAACTGCGTCCATTCACCCCTATCATTGCACAGCGGTATATGCGGTCATGGCTTGCGTCTTACGCAGACAGCTTTGCTCTGCCCTTTGCACGACGGCGGGCGAGGACCTTGCGGCCGTTGGCGGTCGCCATTCTCTTGCGGAAGCCATGCTCTTTGGATCTGTGGCGCTTCTTGGGCTGGTAGGTACGAACAGTTGCCATTTTGGTACACCTCCTGTAAAAATATGCTCAACAGCTGCAAACGCAGCCGCAGCGAGTCTTTTGCCTTCTGCCACTATAGGGCAGGAACATACGATGGTTATTATAGCGGATAAAGCGGCTCTGTGTCAATCCTTTTTTCAGGATTCAGAAAATATTGCAGCTCAGCGCTTCTGCGTCAGGGGCTTGCTTTTCTGCTGCTCCTCAAAAAGCTTCACGAGAATGGGGTTCGAGAGCATAAAGCCCTTCGGCGTCAGATGCCAGCGCCCATTTTCCAGCACCGCCAGATCGTTTTTCTCCAGCACCTGAAGCGCCTTCTCGATCGGCTCGAACGGCAGCAGGAACGAGCGCGTATACTCGCCCGCCTCCACGCCGTCGACCGTCCGCAGGCGGAGCATCAGATACTCGCCCGCCCGCTCGCGCAGCGGCACGGTCTCGCACTCGGAGAGCACGACGCCCTTTCCCATCACGCCGGAGATGTATTTCTCCAGATCCGGCTGGATGGTGAAGCGCTTGCCCGCAAAGTCGGACGCGGCGCACGGACCGAAGCTCAAGTATTCGTCGCCCATCCAGTATTTGAGATTATGGCGGCAGACGTAGCCGTCCTTCGCGAAATTGGATATCTCGTACTGGTGATAGCCGAACTCCTCAAGCGTCTCTACGGCGTAGAAATACAT
>CAKTVN010000173.1 GCA_934623545.1 uncultured Oscillospiraceae bacterium | reverse complement strand
GTTCACGACGATCCTTGCGGCATTCGCGTTTTCGCGTCTGAAGTTCCCGGGGCGGGATCTGCTGTTTTCGCTGCTGCTGTCCATGATGATGATCCCGTTTGAAATGCTCATCATCACGAACTACACGACGATCGTAAAGCTTGGGCTGAGCGATACGCTCATCGCGCTGATCCTGCCGTTTACATCCAGCATTTTCTACACCTATATCCTGCGGAACTTCTTCCTCGCCATCCCAGACAGCCTCTATTATTCCGCGCGGGTCGACGGGTCGAGCAACTGGCGCTATCTGTGGCGGATCATGGTCCCGATGTCGCGCCCGGCGCTGGTGACGATCGGGCTTCTGAACGCCATCGCCTGCTGGAACTCCTTCCTTTGGACGGTCATCGCCACCAACAGCAAGGAGGTGCGGACGCTTCCGTTCGGGCTTTACGCCTTCATGACCTCCAGCGGCATCCGCTATGAGCGGCTCATGGCGGCGGCGACGATCGTCGTCGTGCCGATGATCCTGCTGTTCATCTGCTGCCGCAAGAGCATCGTCACGGGCGTTTCGCGCGGCGGACTGAAGGGATGAGCGTATGGACGAAATCAAATTGACATTTCTCTGCCATGCCGACTTTTCCGGTCGCATCCGCAGATCGCGCGAGGACATCGGCTTCTGCGCCTTCCACGCGGAGGTCGAGCGTCTGCGCGCGCACGACCCGGAGGGCACGCTCCTGTTGGACGCGGGCGACGCGTTCTGCACCAATTACTGGGGCGGGCTTCCGCTGGTGCGCGCGATGGAGCGCAATGGGACCGACGCGATGGTCCTCGGAAACCACGAATTTGACCGCGGAAGAGCGTTTCTGGAGGAGTGCATCGCGGCGTGCCCATTCCCGGTCCTCTGCGCCAATGTGCGCAAAAGGACAGGCGAGCCCATTCCCGGCACGAAGCCCTATGTGCTCCTGAAGCGCTGCGGCGTACAGATCGGGATCCTCGGGCTGACGACCGAGTATACGCCCTATATGGTGGAAGCCTCCGCGTTTTCGGAGTTTGAAATGACCTCCGCCGCGCAGGCGGCGGAGCGCTATATCCCGCAGCTTCGCGCGCAGGGCGCGGAGGTGGTCGTCGTGCTGACGCATATGCCGTTTTATATGGACGGCGGGACTCTGAGCGGCGAGCTGATCGATTTGATCAAAGCCTCGCCGGAGGCGGATGTATGGGTCGGCGGGCACATCCCCGGAGATGTCGCGTGCTGTCTGGACGGCGCGTGCGTCGTAAAGGCGGGCTTCGGCGGCGCGAGCATCGCCCGCGCGGAGCTGACGCTGGATGCGCAGACGCACCGCGTCCTGAAGCGGACGTGCCAGATCGTCCACACCGACCCGGAGGGGCGGGCAGACGCGGAGACCGAGCGCTACATCCACAGCGTCACGGACCCGTTCGAGCCGTATTTCCGCGAGGTGCTCACGCAGAGCACGGCGCTCTGGCGGATGACGCTGGCGCACGAGTCGGCGCTCGGCGATTTTTTGGCGGACTGCCTGCGCAGCGGCGGCGGAACGGAGCTTGCCTATATGAATGCGACCGGCGCCTGCGGAAAGATCGAGCCCGGCGCGGTCACGCGCGAAGAGCTGCTCTATTGCGCGGCGTATAACGACGAGCTGTTTACCGGCGAGATCACCGGGCGGCAGCTCTGGGCGCTGATGGAGGCGGTATATGAGCCGGAGCGCTTCGGAAACAATGCCGCGCTCTGCTTCTCGGGCTTCCATGTCCGCGTGGATCATACGCGCCCCGGCGGGCAGAAAATTCTGGCGGTGACGCTCCCGGACGGAACGCCTGTTTTGCCGGAGCGCCGCTACAGCGTGACGACCAGCGCCTATATGGCGTCCGGCGGCAACGGCACGGGCTGCATCGCAAAGGAGATCGACTGGAAGCCGACGGGCAAGCATTTTCACGATGTAGTCTGCGCCTATGCGACTGAGCTCGGGACGCTGCGCGTCGCGGATATGCCGCGCCTTGCCGAGACCGGCGAGCCGGAGAACAACCACGCGCCCTATTGATGCAAAAAGCCCCCGCAGGCAGCAGTGCCTGCGGGGGGGGACGCGATAAGACATAAGGCATCAGCGGAAGAGTGGACCCATCAGCTCCTCAAAGGCGAGGATGACCTTCCCGAAGAACTGATTCGGGACGGCGCTGATCAGTGTCTGCTGCGACGCGTCGACCAGAAAGGTCAGATCGGACATCCGCGCGAGCTGGGAGTCGGCGCGGCGCGTGAAGCAAACTGCCTCAAAGCCCTTCTGACGCGCCTCGCGGACATCGTTGATGATCGCCTCGGACTCGCCGCTCTGCGAGATGGCGAGAATGAGCGAGGATTCTACGTTGCTGGTAAACTGGCAGCTGGCATCCTGACGAAAGAGCATATAGTCGTAAAAATGCACGTGGTTGAACACCATGAAGCCGCAGATGGCGAGGCGCTTTACGATGTAGTTCGCGACATCCTCGGCGAAGCCCGCGCCGACGACAAAGAGCTTGCAATCCTTGTATTTCAGCAGCAACTTCCGGAACTGCTCCGCCTGCTCGGGCGAGTAGTTGTCGATCAGCCGGCGCAGAGGGTCCGCCTCCGCGCTGCGGTGCTCCTCGCTGCTGGACTGCGCGAGGCTGTAATAGAGCTCGCTGTAGCCGGCGAAGCCGAGCCGCTTGCAGAGCTTCATGATAAACGCGGTCGAGACGTAATTCTCGTTGGCGATCTGCTGGATGCCGACCTTGGAGCCGCCGGCTTCCAGATGGCGGACGATGCTGGTCACGACCCGTCGCTCGTCGTCAGTGAGGAGATTGGTGAGGATGTAATAGCTGTTGCTCATGCGGCGCTGCCTTTCTATGGAAATTGACAGCATCCGGGTCCGACTGTAGCGGGCGGCGGAGCTGCTGATTTCATCATACAATAAATCTCCGTTTGCGTCAATTCCAGAGGCGCAGAAAACGGGTGAAAGGAAGCTTATGAAGCAGACAAACGACCCGATGCGGGACCTTGCGCAGCGGCTGGAGCAGACGCGCGCCGCGATCCACGAGAACCCGGAGCTCTCTGAGTGCGAATATGAGACGACGAAGCTGGTCCGCGAACGTCTGCGGGCGCTCGATCTGGAGCCGGTGGAGCTGGGGCTTCCGACCGGCGCTGCGGCGCTCCTGCGCGGCGAAAAGCCGGGCGGGACGATCGCGCTGCGCGCAGATCTGGACGCGCTTCCGATCGAAGAGGCGACCGGAGCGCCCTGCGCATCGCGCAAGGCAGGCGTGATGCACGCCTGCGGGCATGATGTCCATACGACGGTGCTTCTTGGCGCGGCAGAGCTTCTTCTGCGCCGCCGCGAGGAGCTCTGCGGGAATGTCCTGCTGCTGTTTCAGCCGGCGGAGGAGGCGGCGACGGGCGCTGCCGCGCTGTTGGAGCGGGGGCTTCTGACGCGCGTTCCGCTGGACGCGATGCTCGCGCTGCACGTATGGCCCGGCGTGCCGGAGGGGACGGTCGGGCTGCGCGCCGGAGCGGTCTTCTCGGCGGTGAACAGCTTCAAAATCGAGGTGCGCGGAAGAGGCGGGCACGGCTCCTCGCCGGAGCTTGTGCGCAATCCCATCCCGCCCGCGGCATCGCTGGCGCTGAACCTTCCGTCCATCCGCAGCAACGACCTTCCGCAGCGCGAGGCAGCCGCCGTTGCGGTCACGGAGATCCTCGGTGGAAATTGCAACAACGTGATACCGGATACCTGCACGCTGGAGGGCACCATCCGCACCTTTTCCGCCTCCGCGCGCGACACGGCGCTGCGGCGGCTGGAGGAGCTGACGGAGCATACGGCGGCTGCGTGGGGCTGCACGGCGTCGCTGACGCTGACGGACCATACGCCGCCGGTCATCAACGACGCACACCTGACACAGGCGATGGAGGCGGCGGCGCGGACCGTGTTCGGACCGGACGGCTGCCGGAGCATAGCGCCGCTGATGATCTCGGAGGATCTTGCCTTCTACGGCGAAAGGCTTCCGATCTGCTGCGCGCTGCTCGGCGTAGGCGGCGACCGTGGGCTGCACAACGCGGGCTTTTTCCCGAGCAGCGCGGTCCTGCTGCCCGGTGCGCAGTTTCTGGCGCAGAGCGCCGTCAACGCGCTGCAAATGCTGGCGAACGCCCCGCAGGAGCCTTGAACAGCATCCCATTTTTACAAAAAGACGAACGCAGCCGCTTCCATCCCGGAGGCGGCTGCGTTTGAGCTTGTCAAAAAAGTATTTTTGACAAGCTCTCAAACGCGATCCGCTTCGCTGGGTTCGCGTTTGAAAAAG
>CAKTVN010000172.1 GCA_934623545.1 uncultured Oscillospiraceae bacterium | reverse complement strand
CACCGACGTTCGGGTCAATGGTGCAGAATGCGTAGTTATCCGCCGCGACCCCGGCATTCGTGATGGCGTTAAAAAGGGTGGACTTTCCGACGTTCGGAAGTCCCACAATACCTAATTTCATTTTATCTTTTCCCTGTCCGAAAGCCCCTGAGCGATCAGGGATTTCGCCTTTCGTTGGATTTTTCATGTGCCTTTTGCGGCTCTTGCCGCAGCAAGCTCATTATAGCAGATTGCCGCTTTTCCCTCAAGTCGTTTTACAAAATATTCTTTTCCGCCAAAAACGCCGCATTCGCCTCGTTTGAAGGTTCGTGCAAGCAAAGCCCACCAAACCGTCAAAAACCTCGTAGAGTTCCGCCGCGCACGGCGGAATAAAATTTGAATCCGTTTTGTCCGATGGCGTGTACATCGGACAAAACACTTTACGTGCCGCAAGTGTGGAAATTTTGCACCCATGGTGCAAAATTTATGCGCGCAGCGGCACGCAGCCTTTTCAAACGCGATGGCAGCGAAGCGAATCGCGTTTGAGAGCTTGTCAAAAGACTTTTTGACAAGCTCAGATCGCGATACCGGCTTTTTCAAGGATGGTCGGAACGTTCCGCTCCGCGCCGATCGCCATGATGTGGACGCCATCGCACAGATGCTCGTCCTTGATCTTTCTGATCATTTCCGCCGCCATCTCCATGCCAAGCTGCATCGGAAGCCCCTTGACACCCTTCTCCTTGCCCTCGGCTGCCGCCGCAGCAAGCCGGTCGATCATCTCCTGCGGCACCGCAATGCCGGGTACGTTCTCGTTCATATACCGCGCCATTCCGGCAGCCTTGAGCGGAATGACGCCCGCCATGATGTGCGTCCGGATGCCCGCCGCGTCGACCTTCTCAAGGAAGCGCTTGAAGGTGTCGAGGTCAAAAATGCCCTGCGTCTGGATATACTCCGCGCCGCTTTCGACCTTCTGGCGCAGCTTCATGATCTGAAGCTCGATGGGGTCATAGACCGGCGTGACGGACGCGCCCTTGTAGAATTTCGGCGCGCCGCCTGCGATCTCATTGCCGCCGCAGTCGCAGTTCGTCTCCTCCATTTTCGTGAGCATCCGCAGGATGCCGACGGAGTCGAGATCATAGACCGGCTTGGACTCCGGGCAGTCGCCGACGACGGGATGGTCGCCCGTGAGCGCCAGCATCGTGTCGATGCCGAACGCCGCCGCCGACAGAATGTCGCCCATGATCGCCATACGGTTGCGGTCGCGCCCGGTCATCTGCAAAATGGGCTCGATGCCCGCGCTTTTCAGCGCGATGCACAGCCCAAGGCTCGACGCCTTGAGACTGGCAGACTGCATATCGGTCACGTTGACGCCGTGGACCTTGCCGCTTAACAGCTTCGCTGCCGCGAGCTGCTCCGAAAAATCATAGCCCTTCGGGGGCGCCATTTCGGCGGTCACGCCGAATTTACCGGCTTCAAAAGCCGCTTTCAATTGACTCATTTCAAATACCTCTCAGACAGATGCCCCGTGATCTGCCTCTTTTCAAATTATGTGGTCGAGCCGAAGACGGTCTGCAAAAGCTCCTCCTCGGTGATGGCGCCGAAATATTCCGCCAGATTGAACTGCTTCAGCTGCTCGGAGAACGCCTCCGGGCGGAACTGACAGCCGGTCAGCGCGTCGACGACATCCTGCATGGAGCGCGTCGCCATAAAATCACCGTAGATCGTCAGCGCCTGCGTCAGCCCCTGCGAAACCTCCACGTAAATTTCCAGATTGCCGCCGGTCCACCGCTGCTTGCTGGTCATATTGTACCGCGGGGACTTTCCGTAGGTCCATTCCCACGTGTCATATTTCTCTTCCTTCAGCCTCCGCGCCTGCGCAAGCTCCTCCTCTGTGAGCGCGTCGCGCCGGACATCGGCGCTGCCAAGCGCCTGCACGAGATAGCTCCAGAACTCCGGAAGCGTCATATCCTGCTTCAAAAACGAGCGGATGTTTCCGATACGGCTGCGCACCGACTTCTGCCCCTTGGACTGGTATTTCGCCGGGTCGACGTTCAGCGCACCCGCGACCATGTCCGGGTTGGAATCGAACAGCAGCGTTCCGTGGTGCAGAATGCGCTTTTTATAAATGCGCTGCGCCGTGCCGGACACCTTGCGGTCCTCGACCAGAATGTCGTTCCGTCCCGACGCCGACGCCTGCAAGCCCAGCGCGCAGAGCGCGTCCACGACCGGACGCGTGAAGCGCTCGAGATGCAGCGGACCGTCTTCATCGTCCGTGATGAAGGAATAGTTCAGATTCCCGAGGTCGTGATAGACCGCGCCGCCGCCCGTTGTGCGGCGCACGACGTGAATATGATGCTCGTCGACAAAAGCGCGGTTGATCTCCGCCGCCGCGTTCTGATTCTGTCCGACCACAATGGTGTTGTCGTTCTGCCAGAGGATGAGATAATCTCCCTCACAGCGGTGGGTCAAGACATACTCCTCAAAGGCAAGATTATACGCGGGATCGGTCGAGCCGGTTTCCAGATAGTGAACGACTTGCTCCATAAAAATACTCCCTGATCGATGCGGCAGATGTCCTCCGCCGCAGATTTCCGCATCACGCGATGCTTATCTTCCCTTTTTGACCGTCTCCCGCAGGCTGTGCGTCCGCGGATAGGCGACCTGACGGTAGTCCTTCTCCTCGCGCGGCTGTGCCAGCACCTCCAGCCTGTCCTGCTCCTGTAGACGGTTGAAAATACGGATCCAGGCGCATTCGTTCTCGGGGTCGACCTCGCAGCGCCCGTTTTTCTGTCCACCGCACGGTCCGTTTACCAGAGACTTTGCGCACTGCGTGACCGGGCAGATGGCGGCTGTCTTGTCCAGAACGCAGTCGCCGCACATCTTGCAGGCTTCGTGGAACACGCCAGCCCGCTCGATCTGACCGAGGAAAAGCGTGTCGTTTGCCGGGAACACCGGCAGCTTCACATTGTCCGCGACGGTCTGTACGCCGTCGCCGCACGCCATGCCGACGATCGCCTCCGCGCCGCAGTCGCGCAGCGGCTTCAGATCGCGCTTGACCAGCAGCATATGGCAGCATTCCTCCGGCAGCGCCGTCCCGACGACCTCAAATCCGTTTTCCTCCAGAAACTGCCGCATCTGCTCGAGCTCTTTCTCGCCGCCGGTCTGGCAGGCGGTCGCGCAGTTGCCGCAGCCGACCAGTGCCACACGCCGGAAGCCCTTCAGCATCTCCAGCAGCGCCTCCGGCGGCTTCTTTTTCGTGATGATCATACCATTCTTCCTCCCATATAAAAACAGAGTGCGCCAAAGCTGGCGCACTCTGTTCGTAAACCTGAAAGATTCTCCCCTGCGGGATTGCTTCTTCGGTGCCGCTTTGGCGGCTTTCCAGAGATCCGTCTGCGATCAGTTCTTTTACCTGAGAGTTCCTCGCGCGAGCCCCTTCGGTGGTATGCAGTGCATACGCTCTCCTGACCGCTTCATCCGGCAATATGTTCTTGTCCGCCGGGCGCGTGTCCCGGCAGCGGCGGAGCTGCTTTAACGGCAGCCGCCCGCCCTTTTCAAGATACTACGTTTTCCTGTAAAAAGCAAGCTGAATTTTCCGCATCCGCCGCCGAATGGCAAAAGCGCCCAAATCAGCAGAAAAATACGTCTCCGGCGGGACAAAACCGGAAACGTGTTAGAGCCATAAACATCAAATACAAAGGAGCTTTTCCATGCACGAACAAGACATACTCGATCTTATGCTCAGCGCGCTGGTCTGCGATCCTCACGGCGCATTCTCCGCAAAAGACAAGCGGCTGCAATTTGACCGGCTGCGCGAACACGCCGCCGCGCTCGTGCGCTGTATGCACGGCAGTCTGACGGTCCAGGAGCCATCGGAGCACCGCCCCAACGCCTGTCTGACGCTCGATGTGCCACTTCCTGTTGTGGTGCTGAACGATTCCGTCCGCAGACATTTTTCCATGCTCATGGCGCTCAGCGACAGCATATCGCTGTCCAGCGCAGGCGGCTGTCTGCGCATTGGCTGTACCGTCTGCGGCGCGTGGGAGAGCGCATGAACACAGCCGACAGAAAACGGACAGCTTTGCCCCGCGTGGGCTTTGGCGCGGGTTTTCGAAAGGCGCAGGAATGCGGCGATTTTCGTAACAGAAAACACGACTTTTCAGACCGTTCGTCTTTCCGATGAGGCGCCGGTCAGGTTTTCTTTTGATGTTTGCGCGTTTTGCGCAAAACCGAAGCGCATTTGTACCACTAGCGCATAACATACCGTCTAATACTATTTTCTGATTAAATTCTTTAATCAGAAAGGTTCCGCCTTTGGCGTAACCGATTCCGTGATTTTGAT
>CAKTVN010000171.1 GCA_934623545.1 uncultured Oscillospiraceae bacterium | reverse complement strand
GGCGTTCCTTGACCACCGGTGTAACGATAATACGTAAAATGTAACGACACGCCTTTTCGCGCGTAAGCGCTATTTCGTTCTCCAGCGCCTCTTTTTTGCATACTTTTTTCTGGCAAGACAGAAAAAAGTATGCCCGCGGAGCGACAGTTGCGGTGTCGCCGCAAAAGAGGCATTTCGGTGAATACGAAAGGCAGCCCCGCGCCTTCGGCGCGGCGGGCGGACAGCACCCGCAAGGGGTGTGCCGCATCCGTAGCGCGCCTGACGGCGCTGACGGCTGCGCGAGGTCGTCCGCCCCTACACGCACGAAAAAAGATAGAGTTCCGCGCCTCCGGCGCGGCTTTTTGTTGCAAAAACGGCAGTAAATTGCTACAATATACGCCGGAAACAAAAACTGCCGGACCGGGAGGGGATCAGCATGGAATTTGAAGCGGGCGTCTTTGACGTCGCCGTCATCGGAGCCGGACACGCCGGGATCGAGGCGGGGCTCGCCTGCGCACGGATGGGGCTGCGGACTGCCGTTTTTACGGTCAATCTGGACGCGGTCGGAAATATGCCCTGTAATCCCGCCATCGGCGGCACAGGCAAGGGACATCTGGTGCGAGAACTGGACGCGCTGGGCGGCGAGATGGCAAAAGCCGCCGACCGCTGCTGCATCCAGTACCGGATGCTCAACCGCGGAAAGGGTCCCGCCGTCCATTCTCTGCGCGCGCAGGCGGACCGGCGGAAATATCAGGAGGATATGAAGCACACGCTGGAGCGGCAGGAGCGGCTCGAGCTGATGCAGGCGATGATCACGCGCATCGGACGCGATGAGAGCGGCGCGGTCTGCTCCGTCACGACCAGCCTCGGCGCGGTGTATCGCGTGCGCGCGGTCGTGATCGCCTCCGGTACCTATCTGGACGCGCGCGTCATCATCGGAGACAGCGCCGTCTCCTCCGGACCGGATGGGATGCAGGCGGCGATCGGTCTGACCGACTGTCTGCGGGAAATGGGCTTGCGCCTGCGCCGCTTCAAGACCGGCACACCCCCGCGCATCAACCGCCGCAGCATCGATTTTTCCAAAATGGAGGTCCAGCCGGGAGATGCCGAGCCGGTCCCATTTTCCTTCCGCACGGAGCGCGCGCCGGAGAACCGCGCCGTCTGCCATCTGACCTATACGAACGCGCAGACACATGAGATCATCCGCGCCAACTTTACGCGCAGTCCGCTATTCAACGGCATGATCGAGTCCGTCGGTCCGCGCTACTGCCCATCGATCGAAACAAAGATCGACCGCTTCCCCGACAAGGAGCGCCACCAGCTCTTCATCGAGCCCTGCGGGCTCAAAACGGAGGAGATGTACATTCAGGGCTTCTCCTCCAGCCTTCCGCTGGATGTCCAGCTCGCCATGCTGCATTCGGTCGCGGGACTGGAACACGCGGAGATGATGCGCCCGGCGTATGCCATCGAATACGACTGCATCGACCCGACGGAGCTTCTGCCGACGCTGGAAAGCAAGAAGGTGCCCGGGCTCTACGGTGCGGGACAGTTCAACGGCTCGAGCGGCTATGAGGAAGCCGCCGTACAGGGCTTTGTCGCGGGTGTGAACGCCGCGCTCAAGCTTCAGGGGCGGGAGCCGATGATCCTGAAGCGCTCGGACGGCTACATCGGCACGCTCATCGACGATCTGGTCACCAAGGGCACGAACGAGCCGTACCGCATCATGACCTCACGCTCGGAATACCGTCTCCTGCACCGGCAGGATAATGCCGACCGCCGCTTGAGCGGCATCGGGCGGCGCATCGGGCTGATCTCCGAGGAGGAGTATCAGCGCGTCGCGGAAAAATACAAGTCCGTCGACGCGGAGATCCGCCGCCTTGAGACGACCGGCGTGCCGGAAGGTCCCGCCCTCAACGCCATGCTCGAAGCCGCCGGGACCGCGCCCGTTCACGGCTCTGCGCGGCTGTCAGACCTCCTTCGCCGCCCGCAGATCAGCTATCGCGACCTCGCACCGTTCGACCCGGAGCGCCCCGCGCTTTCCGACGTCGTCTGTGAGGCGGTCGAGATCGGCATGAAATATGAGGGCTATATCCGCCGTCAGGAAAAGCAGGTCGAAGAGTTCCAGAAGGAGGAGGCGCGGCTGCTTCCGCCCGATATTGACTATATGGAGATCGCCGGGCTGCGCGTCGAGGCGCGTCAGAAGCTCAGCGAGATCCGCCCGCTGTCGGTCGGACAGGCGAGCCGCATTTCCGGCGTCTCGCCGAGCGATATCGCAGTGCTGCTCATCTGGCTGAGCCAAAACGGAAAATAATTCCGCGCCGCAGGCGCGAAGGGACCGCGCCCGAAGGACGCGGGAGGCTTTTCGCGCCCGAAGGGCATAAAGCCGCGCCCGAAGGACGCGGGGCTCGTCACCCCAGAGGGGTGACACCTCTTTCCGGATTCACCGGAAGTTCCATTTTTGCGGTGACGCCGCAACTGTGCCTCCGGCGGCATACTTTTTTCTGTCTTGCCAGAAAAAAGTATGCAAAAAAGAGGCGCAGGACGCGGAAATAGCGCTTACGCGCAGAAAAGCAAGTCGTAACATTTTACGTATTATCGTTACACCGGTGGTCAAAGAACGCCCTTCGGGCGACCGTCAAATTGGGTTTCCGCATCGCACGAATCATTTTGCTTGTTGCTTGATTTGTGCCCGTTGAATATTTGACATATGAAATTTGAGAAGTTTCCGACCTTAAGAGGTTCGTAGGGGTCGATGCCCACATCGACCCGCTGCACAAAGGGCTGATGTGGGCATCAGCCCCTACAACCCATCAACAGAACAAATGTTGTTCGTATTCCATACGTCAAATATTTACCGAGGTACGATATTTCCGTATACAAAATTGGGCGCGCCGCCCGAAGGGCGTTCCTTGACCTGAAGTGTAACGGAAATACGCACAACGGAACAAAATGCTTTTCTGCGCGTAAGCGCTATTTCCGCGTCCTGCGTCCTTTTCTTCCATATCTTTTCCCGCAAGAGGGAAAAGATATGGTCGCCGAAGGCACAGTTACAGCCTCGCTGTAAAACGGAACTCCCGGTGAATCCGGAGAAAGCCCGCGCACGCAGTGCGCAAGAAAATGGAGGTCCTCTATGTTCTTTGACTCTCATGCGCATCTCGACGACGCACGCTTCCAGCCGGATCTTGACGAGGTGCTTGCACGCATGAAGGAAAACCGCGTCACCGGCATGATGAACATCGGCTGCGATCTGCCGTCGTCGCTGCGCTCCGTCGCGCTGGCGGAGCGCTTCGACTGGATCTGGGCTGCCGTCGGCAGCCATCCGGACGACGCCGATCATGTGGACGGGGCGCTGATCGACCGCTACCGGGCACTGTGCCAAAATCCCCGTGTGCGCGCAATCGGCGAGATCGGTCTGGATTACCACTACGAGGACGTGCCGCGGGAAATTCAGAAAAAAGCCTTCCGGATGCAGCTCGCGCTCGCGCGGGAGCTCTCGCTGCCCGTCGTCGTCCACGAGCGCGAGGCGCACGGCGATGCGATGGAAATTCTGGAGGAGTTCCGCGACATCCGCGGCGTGTTTCACTGCTACTCCGGCAGTCTGGAAATGGCGAAGGAGCTGGTCCGGCGCGGGTGGTACATCGGCTTTACGGGTGTCGTCACATTCAAAAATGCGCGCAAAGCCGTCGAGGTCGCCGAGTGGCTCCCGCTGTCGCGGACGCTCATCGAGACCGATTGCCCATACATGGCGCCGGAGCCCTTCCGCGGGCGGCGCTGCGACCCCAGCATGGTCCCGCAGACGGCGGCAAAGATCGCGTCGATCAAGGGCGTTTCACCGGAAGCCGTCGGCGAGGCGACGTACCGCAATGCGGTGGAGCTGTTTCAGCTGGCATAATTTTTGTCCCCCGAAAGGGGGACATTTTGCTGCCCCGAAGGGGCGGCGCTTTTTCGCCCGGAGGACGCGGTTTCGTCACCCCGGAGGGGTGACGCCTCATCTGTGCCGTAGGCACAGGGGCTGCCGCGCCCGGAGGGCATAATGCCGCGCCGCGGACGCGGAACTCTTTTCCGGATTCACACAAGGTTCCTTTTTACAGCGAGGCTGTAACTGTGCCTTCGGCGACCATATCTTTTCCCTCTTGCGGGAAAAGATATGGAAGAAAAGGACGCTGGAGAACGAAATAGCGCTTACGCGCAGAAAAACAAGTCGTTACATTGTACGTATTTCCGTTTCTCTTTCCGTAGACTGAACGCCCTTGCGGGCGACCGTAGGATCGGGTTTCCTGAGCGCACGAAAAATAATACGGGTTGCCACGTTAGCGCCCGTTGAATATTTGACGTATGAAATTC
>CAKTVN010000170.1 GCA_934623545.1 uncultured Oscillospiraceae bacterium | reverse complement strand
TTCTTTGCCGCGCAAAGAAAAAGGGGCTGAAACGTGCTCCGCGCACTCCGTGCGCGAAAAGAGGTATCACCCCTTTCGGGGTGATGAAAGCCGCGTCCTTTGGATGCGGTTTTTGCCCTCCGGGCGCAAAAAAGGACGATGCGTTGCATCGTCCTTTATTATGCCGGTTTGCCGGTTTTGACTGGGACCATGAAGCGCAGGCAGAAGACACCACGCTCTGTCTTGAACTCGCAGATGCCGCCGCGGCGGTTCGCGACCGCCTGAATGCTGCGGCAGCCATAGCCGTGCCCGTCGCGGTCGGAGACCGGGACGCCGTCCTGAAGGACGATCTCGCCGGAATAGGGATTCTTGACCTCGATGAGGAGCTTGTTGAGGCGGATGCCGCAGTACAGGTCGATGTACCGCCGCTCCGGCGCCTGGTTGGCGGCAACGCGCAGTGCGTTTTCCAGCGCGTTGGAGAGCACCGAGCACAGCTCCGTGTCCGAAATGGCGAGCTCCGGCGGGAGCTTTGCGTTGATGCGCAGCGAGACGCCCGCGTGCTCTGACTTGCCTGCAAACGACGAGCAGAGCAGATTCACAAGCTCGTTTTCGCAGTAGCGCACCGGCGTGATCGCCTCGACGTCGGACTGGACCTTCTGGATATAAGCTGCCGCCTGATCGGGCTTGCCGGCGGCAAGGTAGCTGTCGAGGACGTTCAGGTGGTGGCGCATATCGTGCTGATAGACGGCGGTCTGCGTCTGCGCGCTGCGCAGCGCGTCCATTTCCAGCTGCGCCTGCGACCATTTTGCCTCCAGCATGGAGCTTTGCAGCTCCGCCTGATTGATGCGCTCGGACTGGACGTGGTATGCCGTCAGGAAGAGAACGTAGAATGTGACGAGCAGGGCGGGCAGCGATTCGTTGAGGGCGTAAATGCCGGAGTAAAGCGCGTTTGAATAGATCGTCGTGGCGTAATCGAAGATGTAAAAGGCGACCGGAAGGCTCCCGAAGAGCAGCAGCGCCCACTTCGAGCAGGTCATGGCTTCGTGCGCCGCCCGGACGAAAAACCGCCGGAGCAGAAAAAACAGCGGAATGATCAGAATGGTATAGCTGATCTCGCCCGCAAGCTCCGAGCGCGCGGCGGCGCTCACGATCATGCGCAGCCAGTTCGGGATCTCACAGCACAGATACGCCGTGTAGATGCTGACGAGTGCAATACCCGGCGTCTTTTTGAGCGCGAGGACCAGCACCAGCGTCAGCGGCAGGTGCACGATGAATGGATACAGCTTTTCCACCGTGTCCAGCCCGAATCTCAGGAAAAGCCCCGTCTGTATCAGCAGAAAAAGCGGGCAGAGCAGGGCGCACAGCCGCCATTTCCGGTGCTTTTCGCAGCCGCCGGAGATGTCGACGCTCAACAAAATCCCGAAAATCAGCACGATCGCATAGTTCACGGAGCCCCAGATCTCAAGCAGTGTCATCCGAGTCCCTCCTGTTCGGCAAACAGCAGCTTCATATAGTCCTTCTGAAGCTGCGGATACAGAAGCCGCGACACCGGGAGGCTCTTGCCGGAGAACGTGACGACCCCGGCAGGGGAGAGCTCCTCGATCTGGAGCATATTGACGATATAGGAGCGGTGGATGCGCATAAATTCCTCCTGCGCGAGCAGCGCGCCCTCATAATCCTTCATCGAGCCGACGATCTCGCGCACGGTCCCGTCGCTGAGGTTGAAATACAGGTGCTTCCCGCTGACCTCGACATAGGTCAGCTGCGAGAACGGCACGCGGATGAGCGTCCCGCCGGATTTGATCGTCAGCCCATCCTGCGGCTTGCGCTCGCGCAGAAGCAGCTTGTCGAGCAGCGGATAGAGCAGCTTCGCGCTGATGGGCTTGAGCAGGTATTCCAGCGCCTGCACGCTGTAGCTCTCATACGCGAAGCCCGGCGAGGAGGTCAGAAAGACGAGATCCGCCGCGCTGTCAAAGCCGCGGATCTCGCGCGCGGCAGCCATGCCGTCGGTGCCGGGCATCATGACGTCCAGAAGATAGAGCGTGAACCGCTCCTTCCGCGCCGCGTCCAGAAGCTCGCCCGCACTGCGGAAGGCGCGGATGCGCACGGATGCGCGGCGCTCGGTCTGCCATGCCCGCAGAAGGGCAAGCAGCGCCTCAAGCTCTTCAGATTGATCGTCGCAGACCGCAATGTACATACCGTTACCCCCTTGCGCGCCGGAGCTCCCGGAGCGCCATCCTGATTCTAACACAAATCGACCGGGGTTTCCAGAATGGACTTTGCATTTCGTGCCCGAAAAATGACATTTCAGGTCGCTCGCGTGCCCGACTTCAAAAAGTGTGATATGCTGGTACGGAACGAACATGGGCAAACATGGGAAACATGAGGAGCACGGGAAGGAGATGAGCGCAGATGCTCGCATGGCTTATTGCAGCCTTCAGCACGGCTGCGTTCGTGACGCTGTGGTTCTGGGAGGTACGGCGCATTCTGAAAAGCCGGATGAGCACCGTCGAAAGCGCCGCCGCGCAGCTTTCCGTCTGCCGCAGGAGCGCGGAGAACGGCGGGGCGCGCGAGAGCGCGGAGATCCTCGCGCGCAGCGAGAGCATCTACCGGCAGGCTGCCGAGCTCTATAACCGCACGTTTTCCAAGCCGTGGATCCACCTTCCGGGCTGGCTGCTCGGATACCGCAGGCTGTCGGAGCCGCTGCCCCGCGCGGCGCTGTGACGGCGAAGAAAGGAAGAGAAAGATGGGTTTATTCAGCAACAACAAAAAGCTCTGCCCGATCTGCGGCGCGCCGACGCCGCGCCTGCTCGCGACGAAGGTCGAGGATATGCCTCTGTGCAAGGACTGCGCGGGCAAGATCGATATGCAGGACGGGCTGGACAGCAGCATGACGCTGGACGCTTTCAAAAAGTACATCGCGTGCTATGACGAAAATCAGCCTCTGCGCGAGAAATTCCACGAGACCTACCGCCACAGCTTCGGGCTGTTCAGCGGCGTGATCGTCCTCGACGAGGACGACCGCCTTCTGCGCGTGAAAAGCTTCGACGGCGCGTTCGCGTTCCAGCCGTCAGAGATCAAGAGCTTCCGCATCACCGAGGACGGCAGGACGCTGATGGAGAGCCAAAACGGCGATCTGCTGCTGCACAACACCGACACGCCGCAGCGCGCGCGGGACATGGCGCCGCAGATCACGCAGTATCTGATGCAGAAGCGCGACTACGAGCATTTCGAGCAGATGGAGCGCTTGCGCGGCAGAAAGGACGACGAGAGCCGCCTGCCGCCCGCGCCGAGCTTTGACCTGCCCGCGCCGGTGCAGCGCTTCAACCTCGATCTGACGCTCGACCACCCCTACTGGCACGACTGCCACTGGAAGGTCAACGCGCCCGACTTCAACCGCACCGAGCCGGACATCGCCGAGTACATCCAGGACTACCGCAACGGCGTGGAGGAGATGCACAAGCTCGCGCTGCGGCTCATCCGCTTCATGAACCCCGGCGCGAAGGAGCGCCCCGCGCAGTCCGCAAAGAGCGCCGCGCAGACCGCCCCGGCTGCCCCGGCGGTGAACGCCGTCGAGGAGCTGCCGAAATACAAGGCGCTGCTCGACGCGGGCGTCATCACCGAGGAGGAATTTGCCGCGAAAAAGCGTCAGCTGCTCGGCATCTGACGCGAAAGCGGGAAAAATAATTTCAAAAACTCAAAAACTCAAAAAGGGACAAAAAGGAGAACTGAAATGAAAAAGTCTGTAAGAAGCATCGTTGCGCTGGTTCTGGCGCTGGGTCTGCTGCTGTGTCTGGCGGGCTGCGGCGGCGACAGCGAGGCAAAGAAGGAAGCCATTGCCGAGTTCAACACCACGAGCGAGATGTTCAACAAGGTCGGCACGTTCGTCAACGAGCACGCGAGCGAGATCGGCGACGAGGACGTCATCTCCAGCTGCCAGCAGATGGCGCAGATGCTCAACCGCTACGCCGAAATTCTGGAAAACAACGACGATCTGACCGACGACGAGTACGCGCAGATGATCGACTGGTTCCACAGCGTGCAGGAGTGGACGGAGGAGACGCAGGCGATGATCGACGCGGCATACGGCGAGCAGTAAGCTCGGGCGCACCGCGGCGAAAGGCGCTTGCCAAACGGCGGGCGATCACTTATAATAAACATATCAGGAAAAATTCAGGTGTGTAAAACAGAAACCAAAGCAAAGGAGTTGTGAGAACAATGAAGAAGGATCACACGGCAAAACGGAGCTGGCGCGTGCTGGCGCTGGCGCTTTGTCTGGCGATGCTCGCCGGGCTGCTGCCGACGGTGGCGCTGGCGGCGACGGGCGAGACTTGGACAAACGACATCAATAGAGC
>CAKTVN010000169.1 GCA_934623545.1 uncultured Oscillospiraceae bacterium | reverse complement strand
TGCGCTTGATGCCGCCGAAGAGAATCAGGCCTACCAGTGCCGCGAGGATGAGACCAAAGATGAGATTCAGCAGCCCGCGCTCGCTCGCGGCTGCGGGGTCAAAGGCGTCGATGGCGTCATTGAGCGAGCCGACGATGGAGTTGACCTGCGACATATTGCCGATGCCGAACGATGCGATCGCCGCAAACACGCAGAACAGAACGCCGACCCACTGCCAGCGCTTGCCGAGACCGTTTTTGACGTAGTACATCGGACCGCCGACCCAGTCGCCCTTCGCGTCGCGTTCCCGGAAGCGGATGGAGAGCACGACCTCGGAGTATTTGATGATCATTCCAAGCAGCGCCGCCAGCCAGAGCCAGAAGATCGCGCCGTAGCCGCCGAGGGCGATCGCCTGCGAGGTGCCGACGATATTGCCGGTGCCGACGGTCGCGGCAAGCGCGGTGGTCACTGCCTGAAGCGGCGTGACCGCGCCATGTCCCGCCTCCTGCTTCTGGAACATCTTTCCGACCGTGTTTTTCATGGCATAGCCGAATCTGGTAAACTGAATGCCGCGGTTTCGGACGGTCAGATAAAGTCCGCCGACGATCGTGCACGGCAGAAAAATATACAGCCACGCGACCGTATTCAGCGTTCCGGTAAAGAATTGGATGACAGCCTGCATTTTTCTCTTCCTTTCTCCTCTTTCAGCCTTTTGCCCTCCAGCGGTAGTGCTGGCAGACAATAAAAAGATTTGGATTATCATATCATAGACCGTTCCAGAAAACAACAATTGTTTGTCCATTTACTTCACAAAATTGAAAGTTCAGTTTTGTGTATTTTATGTAATACTTTCGTGTATTCTTATCGATAAAAAATCGCCCGACAGACGTAAGCCGTCCGCCGGGCGAAATCATTTTTCTGTATATGACGTTCATTTGACCGCCATGCGCGGAATCATGAGAGTAAGACCGCGTCCGTTTCCTCCTGTACGCCCGCCTTCTCGGCAAAGCGCGCCAGAAGATCCGCCTTGGTCAGCTTCTGCTTTTCCTCGCCGGAGATATCCAGCACGATCCGACCGCGGTCCATCATGATCAGCCGGTTTCCGTGACGGATGGCGTCGGTCATGTTGTGCGTGATCATCATGGCGGTGAGCTTGTTTTCCTGAATGATCTGGTCCGAAAGCTCCAGCACCTTTGCCGCCGTCGCGGGATCCAGCGCCGCCGTGTGCTCGTCGAGCAGCAGCAGCTTCGGCGTCTGAAGCGCCGCCATCAGCAGCGTCAGCGCCTGACGCTGACCGCCGGAAAGAAGTCCGACCTTCACCGTCATCCGGTCCTCGAGCCCAAGCCCGAGCCGCGCCAGCTGGTCGCGGTATGCCTTGCGCTCGTCCTGCGTGATGCCCCAGCGCAGCCCGCGCCGCTTGCCGCGGCGATTCGCGAGCGCCAGATTCTCCTCGATCTGCATATTGGGCGCCGTGCCCATCATGGGGTCCTGAAATACGCGACCGATGAAGCGCGCACGCTTGTACTCCGGCATACCGGTGACGTCCTCGCCGCCGATGCGGATAGTCCCCGTGTCCACCGGCCAGACGCCTGCCACGGCGTTGAGCAGCGTGGACTTGCCCGCGCCGTTGCCGCCGATGACGGTCACGAAATCGCCGTCGGCGAGGTCGAGGCTCAGATCTCGAATGGCGCGCTTTTCATTGATGGTGCCGGGGTTGAAGGTTTTCGCAATGTGCTCGATCGTCAGCATGATTTCCCGCTCCTTTCCTTCGCGCTCTGCTTCTTCGCGTGTGCAAACGAGCTCTTTGCCTGCGCCTGCAAATGCGGCACCGCAAGGAAGATCGCCACGATGATCGCCGTGAAGAGCTTGAGGTCGTTCGGGTCGAGCTTGAGCCAGAGAATGACGACCATCACGGCGTAATAGATCACGCCGCCAAGCACCACAAACAGCAGCCGCACCGCGAAGTTGCAGCCCTTTTTGAAGATCGCGTCGCAGAGGACCTCGCCGATGATGATCGCGGCAAGCCCGATGACGATCGCGCCGCGTCCCATGCTGACATCCGCCGTACCCTGGAACTGCGTCATCAGTCCGCCAGCCAGCGCGACCATACCGTTCGAGAGCCCGAGCCCGATGACCTTCATCGTCTCGATGTGGATGCCCTGTGCACGGCTCATCGCGGGGTTGGAGCCAGTCGCACGCATGGCGCTGCCCTGCTCGGTGCCGAAGTACCAGTAGAACAGCGCGATCGCGACCACCGCGATCAGAAGCCCGACCGCGATCGCCTGCGGCACATAGAGCGACGAAAGCAGGAAGCCCTTGCCGCCGCTTTCCGCCTCCCAGAACATTCCGAACTTTTTAATGCTCGCCGTCTGGTTTGCCTTGGTCATGATGCGCAGATTGATCGAATACAGGGAAAACTGCGTCAGAATACCGGCGAGAATTGCCGGGATGCCGAGCTTGGTGTGCAGCCATCCGGTGCACAGCCCGGTCAGAATGCCGGCTGCGATCGCCGCCAGCAGCGCCGCCCATGCGGGCCAGCCCGCAAGCAGCAGCATGACCGTCACCGCGCCGCCCGTTGCAAACGAGCCGTCCACAGTCAGGTCGGCAATGTCCAGCAGCCGGAACGTGATGAACACGCCCAGCGCCATCAAGCCCCAGATGATGCCCTGCGCCACGGCAGCGGGCATTCTGGACAGCAGATTCAGTACGCTCAGGGAGCTGAAGTATGCGGTCAGACCCATTTCGGAAACCTCATTTCAATTAGTTTGAAGAAAGCCCCGGCTCCATCGCGTTTTTACGATGGAGCCAAAGGTTCACAGTGTCAAAGAATCAGCCCTCGATCGCCTCATAGCCCTCGGGGATGCTGATGCCGAGCGCCTCGCAGCGGGCGGCGTCATACTTCTTGACGGGGTTCTGATAGTATTCGATCGGCATTTCGGAGATGTTGGCTTCGCCGGTCAGGATCTTTGCAGCCATCTTGCCGGTGGTCACGCCGAGCTCATAGTAGCTGATGGACAGCGTCGCAATACCGCAGCCCTTGCAGATGCCTTCCTCGCCGGCAATGATGGGCACGCCCGCGGGCTCCGCCACATTGCTGATCGCCTCGGTGCAGGAGGCGGCAGTGTTGTCGGTCGGGATGTAGAGGGCGTCATTTTCGGCGCAGGCGGTCGACGTGACCGTCGCAACGTCGTTGGAGTCGGCGAAGGTGTAGACATTGACCGTCAGACCCATCTGCTCAAGGCACTGCTTGACGACGTCCGCCTGATAAACGGAGTTCGCTTCCGCGGAGCAGTACAGGATGCCGACCGTCTTTGCCTCGGGCAGCAGCTCCGTCAGCATCTGTGCCTGCTGGTCCAGCGGCGCCAGATCGGACGTGCCGGAGACGTTGCCGCCGACGGTGCCGCCGAAGTTCTCAATGTCCAGCGCAACGCCGTACTCGGTGACGGCAGTGCCGAGGATGGGGATCTCCTGCGTCGCGGAAACGGCTGCCTGAAGCGCCGGGGTCGCGTTGGCAAGGATCAGATCGACATTGGAGGCAACGAAGCCGGAGACGATGGTGCCGCAGGTGGGGATATCGCCGGAGGCGTTCTGCTCTTCAAACGTGACCGCGTCGCCGAGCGCCTCGGTCAGCGCATCCTTAAATCCCTGAGTCGCCGCGTCGAGCGCTTCATGCTGTACGAGCTGGCAGATGCCGACCACATAGGTCTTGCCGTCAGCGGGCGTTTCAGCGGGCTCTGCCGCGTCGGACGCAGCGGGCGCTTCGGTGGTGTTTTCGGACGGATTTTCCGCTGCGGGGGTCTCGGTCTTATCCTCAGAGGGAGCAGACGTCGACGCGCACGCGGCGAGCGTCAGCAGCATGGCAGCCGCCAGCAGAATTGCAAATACTTTCTTTTTCATTTTTAGGACTCCTTTGCAGTGCAAAATAAAATAACGGGACCTATCCTCCGGACAGGTCCCGCAATTTCCAAAACAAAGATCAGAAATTATCTTCGGGGGCTTCCTTCCGGTCCGCTTCATTCAGCCAAGCAAAATAAAGGTCTGCAAAGCAGACCTTTATAAAGGAGTAATAGGAGCGTCCGGACAGACCGATCGCGCGCGCATTGATACAGCCGCTCGTGAGCCTGCGTGCCATGGTCGTCGCTTCCTTCCCGAATTTCATTTCACAAGGCATTTCCGCCTCACTTCTATGATGCAAATTATAGTAGTGTAAAGCGGCGAAGTCAAGAGGAAAATCCAGACAAAATACGTACACCGCTGATGCGCGTATTTGTCGAATATCACAATTTCCTAAAGCCCGCTAGGGTGTATCTGAAAACTCATGATGTGACCGGCAGCGAGGGATTTTTGCGTTGAGCAAGACATTTTTTCGCAGGA
>CAKTVN010000168.1 GCA_934623545.1 uncultured Oscillospiraceae bacterium | reverse complement strand
TCCCGTACCATCGAAAACGAGCGTGACCGCCGTATGACGATCATGACCACCACCTTCATCCCCTGCGGCGCAAAGGTGCCGTTCATCGCGATGATCGCCGGCGCGCTGTTCGGCGGCAGCGCATGGGTCTCCACCTCTGCATACTTCATCGGCATGGCTGCCATCGTCCTCTCCGGCATCATGCTGAAGAAGACCAGGATGTTCTCCGGCGATCCGGCTCCGTTCGTTATGGAGCTCCCGGCATACCACTGGCCGACGCTCGGCAACGTGCTCCGCTCCATGTGGGAGCGCGGCTGGTCCTTCATCAAGAAGGCCGGCACGATCATCCTTCTGTCCACCATCTTTGTCTGGTTCACCACCTACTTCGGCTGGGCTGAGGACGGCTTCCGGATGCTCTCGGACGATGAGATCAACTACTCCATTCTTGCCAAGATCGGCGGCGCCATCGCCTGGATCTTTGCGCCGCTCGGCTGGGGCAACTGGCAGGCGACGGTCGCCTCCATCACCGGTCTTGTCGCGAAGGAGAACATCGTCGGCACGCTCGGCATCCTCTATGGCGGCGGCGACGGCACGGTCTATCAGAATCTGGCTGCTGCCTTCACCGGCATCACCGCGTATTCCTTCCTGGTCTTTAACCTCCTGTGCGCTCCGTGCTTTGCCGCCATCGGCGCCATCAAGCGCGAGATGAACAGCCCGAAGTGGACCTGGTTCGCCATTGGCTATCAGTGCGGCTTTGCCTATGTGATCGCCCTCATGATCAACCAGTTCGGCGGTCTGTTCACCGGCAACGCCAACATCCTCGGTGTGATCGTCGCAGCTGCGCTGCTTGCCGGCATCGTCTATATGCTCTTCAAGCCGTATAAGGAAGCAACCAAACTGACCACCAGGGTCAAGTGATCCACCTGCATTTTTCAAAGGAGTGATTTTCATGCTCAACTGGATCGAGCAAAATCTCGGAACCATTGCCATAACCGCTGTTTTGATCGTGATCGTTGCCTCCATCATCGTATATGAGATCCGGCAGAAAAAGCGTGGAAAAAATTCCTGCGGCTGTAACTGTACGCACTGCGCCATGCACGGCGCGTGCCACAAGCAGCAGTGATCCCGGGGCGGACACGTCTCCGTGCGTGCCCGCCCGAGTTCTACACAGGAGGTTAGAGATGCCTAATCAAAAAAGCTCCCTGACGCCCGCCGCCATCAAATATCTGCTGACGATCTCGGCGCTCTGCAAGGATGGGCGCGGCGCAAGAAACGTGGACATTGCCGAGAAGCTGAATGTTTCCAAGCCCAGCACCCACCATATGCTGCAAATTCTGTGCGACGCGGGGCTCGCGGAGCGCGAGCGCTATGGGCTGGTCTATCTGACCGACCGCGGACGGGCTGCGGCGAGCGCCTACGGCGACTGCTATGAAAGCCTCTGCACGAAGCTGAAGGACGCGCTCGGCTTGGACGACGCGATCTGCCGCAGCGCAGCCTTCGCCGTGCTGGAGCAGCTTCCGGGGCAGCTTGGCGGCGCTTCGGGCGCAGCAGCCCTGTAGATTCTTCATGCGTATTTCCGCGCATCCGATGTTCCGGATGCGCGGATTTTTTCAAAACACTTTCCCATCCGGGAAAAATGTGCTATGATAACGGCATGAATCAGAGAATATCCTATTACGTCAGCCGGAAAAGCTTTCTGGTCTGGCTCTCAGCGGTACTGATGGTATGCTCGGCAATCGCCCGCATCGCATATTTCTGCGGGAAAGGCGCAGATGCAGCGACGGTGTGGTTTCAGATCGTATTGCCGGTCACAGCAGCCCTGATGTACGCGCTGATGCTGCTCGCCTCCGGCGAGGAGCGGCTCTATCGGACATCAATCCCCGTGTTCCTGTTCGCGCTGTATTTCGGGCTTCGCATCTCTGCGATCCCGGGAATGTGGCTGCGCTACATCCTCCTGTGCTGGATCGCCTATCTTGCCTTTGCTGTGGCGTATGCGATCATTCTGTCCGGGCGGCGCTTTCAGTGGCTGCTGCCGCTGATCCATCTGGGCGGACTGGGCGTGCTGCTCTATGACAGCCGCGCCGCGCTTCATGCCGGCGGCATCGGCGTGCTTTACGCGAATCTGTCGGATTTTCTGGTGCTCCTTGCGGGGCTGTGCGCCATGTGTGCGGTGCATATCCATCTGGACAACGCCTATCACCCGACGTGGGGCGACCGCGCGGACGGCAGAAGGCTCCGCACGCTGGACCCGGTGCAGGTCGTTGCGAACTACATCATGCCGACGCGCACGGGTTCATCGAATTTCATCCGTGAGAGCGTGGAGATCACCGCCATCGAGCGCTATATCCGCGAAAAGCGCCGCGCGGGCATGACGAATTTCGGCATCACGCACGTCTTTCTCGCCGCCTATGTGCGCTGCGTCGCGAAGTATCCGGCGCTCAACCGCTTCCTCTCCGGGCAGCAGGTCTACACCCGCGACGAGGACATCCAGTTCTGCATGATGATCAAGGAGGATATGACCACCGAGGCGGCGGAGAGCGCGATGAAGCTCCATCTCAAGCCGACCGACACCGTGGAGGATATCTACCGGAAGTTCAACGAAGAGGTCGCACGCATCAAGGGCGCGGACAGCGCCAGCGATTTTGACAAGACCGCAAAGGCGCTTTCGCTCATTCCGGGCGTGTTCTTCAAGTTCGCCATCTGGTTTCTGAAGACGATGGATTATTTTGGCTTGCTGCCGAAATTCCTGCTGGAGGTCAGCCCGTTTCACGGCTCGATCTTCTTTACCTCGATGGGCTCGCTCGGCATCCCGCCGATCGTCCACCATCTCTATGACTTTGGCAATCTGCCGGTCTTCGTTGCATTTGGCTGCAAATACCGGAAGAACGAGGTCCAGCTGGACGGAACAGTCGTCCAGCGCAAGTACATCGACTACACCGTAAACACCGACGAGCGCATCTGCGACGGGTTCTATTTTGCGACGGCGCTCAAGCATATGAAGCGGCTTCTGAGCCACCCGGAGCGGCTGGATGATCCGGTCGAAGAGGTCGTACACGACATTCAGTGAGAGAGCCATGAAAAGATCGGAATTTGCGGCATGGTGCCGCAGCGGCGTGCATCTGCTCGACGGCGCCGCAGGAAGCAATTTCATGCGTGCGGGAATGCCGCGAGGCGTGTGCGCGGAGCAGTGGGTGCTGGAGCATCCGCAGGTCGCACAGACGCTGATCGGGCAGTACGCTGCCGCGGGCAGCGAGATCGTCTACGCACCGACCTTCTGCGCCAATCGCCGAGCGCTCGAGGACTTCGGTCTGGCGGACCGGCTGCACCAGATGAATCTGGCGCTGGTGCGCCTTGCGCGCGAAGCTGCCGGAGCGGATGTGCTGGTCGCAGGCGACATGACGACGCTCGGACGCCCGGTCGAGGAGGAGGGCGCGCACAGCTACGACGCGCTGCTCAAGCTCTACCGCGAGCAGGCGGAGGCGCTCAGCGAGGCAGGTGTGGACCTCTTTGCGGTCGAGACGATGATGGGCGTGACGGAGTGCATGGCGGCGCTGGAGGCGATCCGAAGCGTCAGCGACTGCCCCATCCTCTGTACGCTCTCGCTTCAGTCGGACGGAAAAGCCTATTTCGACGGAAATGCCGAGGAAGCGGCGGAGACACTGGAGGAGTTCGGCGCGGACGCGGTCGGCGTCAACTGCTCGGTCGGACCGGACCAGCTCGAAAGCGTGGTGCGGACGATGAAGCGCGCGTGCGCGCTTCCCATTGTCGCGAAGCCGAACGCGGGGCTGCCGTGCATCTCCGAGACCGGCGAGGCGATCTACCCGATGACCCCGGAGGACTTTGCCCATGCGATGCAGGCGCTCACAGAAGCCGGAGCGACGCTGATCGGCGGCTGCTGCGGCACGACGCCGGAGTATATCGCTGCGCTGCGTCGGGAGCTCAGAAAATAACTGCGAAGCGCCGCCCGAAAGGGCGGTGCTTTTCGTCACCCCGGAGGGGGTGACGTCTTTTTGCGCCCGGAGGGCGCGAAGCCGCGCCGCAGGTGCGGAATGTCTCCGACGACCCTATCTTTTCTCTCGCAAGAGAAAAGATAGGGGAGAAAAGAGTGCTGGGGGACGCGAAATAGCGCTGACGCGCAGAAAAACGAGTCGTTCCATTTTACGTATTATCGTTACACTTCCGGTCAAGGAACGCCCTTCGGGCGACCGTAGAATCGGGTTTCCTGAGCGCACGAAAAATAATACGGGTCGCTCCGTGAGTGCCCGTTGAATATTTGACGTATGAAATTCGAGGCATTTCCGACCTTAAGAGCTTCGTAGGGACCGATGCCCACATCGACCCGCTGCTGCCAGCTTCCAGTAGAGCGCGTAGGGGCAGACGACCTCGCGCAGCCGTCAGGGGCGCCGGAGCGCTACGGATGCGGCACACCCCTTGCGGGTGCTGTCCGCCCGAC
>CAKTVN010000167.1 GCA_934623545.1 uncultured Oscillospiraceae bacterium | reverse complement strand
GCCCTTCGATGACCAGACGCGGCGTGACGTTCACGGGTTCTGGACGGTCGATGTTCAGCGTGACCGTGTGACCGACCATCATGTCGGTCAGCGACTGCTGGTCGGCATCCTTCGTGAGCACATCGCCGATGTATTCGCCCTTGCGCAGGACCGCCACGCGGTCGGAGACCGCGAGCACCTCGTGCAGCTTGTGGGTGATGATGATCAGCGACTTGCCGTCCTCCTTCATGTTGCGCATGATCTGGAAGAGCTTGTCCGTCTCCTGCGGTGTCAGAACCGCCGTCGGCTCGTCGAGGATCAGAATGTCGGCGCCGCGGTAGAGGACCTTTACGATCTCTACCGTCTGCTTCTGCGAGACGGACATATCATAGATCTTCTGATTGGGGTCGATGTCAAAGCCATATTTGTCGCAGATGTCCTTGACCTTTTTGGATGCCGCCGCCAGATCGAGCTTGCCGGGCTCGTCAAGACCGAGCACGATATTCTCCGTCGCGGTGAACAGGTCGACCAGCTTGAAATGCTGGTGGATCATGCCAATGCCATACTCGAACGCGACCTTCGGAGAGGAGATCGTTGCAGGCTTGCCATGAATGTAGATTTGCCCCTCATCGGGGAAGTAGATGCCGGAGAGCATATTCATCAGCGTGGTTTTGCCGCTGCCGTTTTCGCCGAGCAAAGACAGGATCTCGCCCTCGTGCAGCTCCAGATTGATCGCATTGTTCGCGATCACCTTGCCAAACCGCTTTGTAATATTCTCCATTTTGACTGCGCATTCAGATCCCAAGGCGGTCACCCTTTCTTTCGGGAGGAAAAGCATCTCCCGGATTTTGCTTGTCTCAGTGCATTCTCATTTTAACATAAAAATACAGGCTTGTAAATCAGTATCACCAAAAAATTTTTTAGTGCGCACAAATTTTTTTCATATATTGACCAATGCTTTTCGACATTGCCAAACCACGTTCCTGCTTCGTGGATTTTGCGTATATTTTGCCGATAAGGGAAAATCGGGCTACAGGCGCTTTTCAAAAATACTTTTTGAAAAGCGCTCAAACGCGCTTGCTTTGCTGGATTCACATTTTATTCCGCCGTGTGCGGCGGAGCGCTACGAGGTGTCCGCAGCTCCACGAGGCTCTTAAAAGTGTATCGGGCTGCCCGAAGGCAGCCCGATATAGAGTAACTGTAAAAGCTTAGAACGCCTGGTCGAGCAGCGTGATGCCGTCGATGTTGAGCTGGAAGTACGGAGCGGAGCGGAAGGTGGACTCTGCAAAGTAGCCGTCCACGATCGCCTCGGTGTCGGGCGTGTACTCCGGATCGGTGTCGACGTCCGCCATGGAGGAGGTCAGGGTCTGACCCTCGACCGTGAAGGTGGAGCAGTCGAAGACATGGAGCTCACCGCTCTCGAGCTTTGCCTTGGTCTCTTCGAGGAGCTCAGCCGTGCCGGCTGCGACCGCGTTCTCGTTGAGCTCGGTCAGAACGACGGAGCCGGTCTGGAGCGTGCCGGTCCAATCCTTGTCGATCGCCTCGCCGTTGGCGCAGGCAGTGATCGCGTAGATGTAGTACGGAGCCCAGTCAATGCGGGAGGAGACGAGGTAGGTGTTCGGGCAGGCAGCCATGGTGGAGCCGTTGTAGGAGACGTCGGGGACACCGGCGGTCTCGCATGCGGTCGGAGCGCCCATGGAGTCAGCGTGCTGGCTGATGAGCTTGCAGCCGTTGTTGATCAGCTTCTGAGCGCCTTCCTTCTCGGCGGTCTCGTCATACCAGGAGCCGGTGAAGGTGACTTCCATCGTGGCGGTCGGGCAGACGGAGCGTGCGCCCAGGAAGAAGGAGGTGTAGCCGGAGATAACTTCCGCGTAGGTGAAAGCGCCGACGTAGCCGATCTTGGCTTCTTCCGCGGTGAACTCGCCGTTCTCGATCATCTCGTTGAGCTTCAGACCGGCGACGACGCCAGCCAGATAGCGGCCTTCATAGATGGAAGCGAACGCGTTGTGGTAGTTGTCAAGACCCTCGGTGTGCGCCTTGGTGCCGGTGGAGTGGCAGAACTGAACATCGGGGAATTCCTTGGCAGCCTGGATCATGTAGTCCTCATGACCGAAGGAGTCGGCGAAGATGATGTTGCAGCCGGCGTCAGCCAGCTCAGCGGCCTTGTCGTAGCACTCCTGTCCTTCGGGGACGTTGGTGATCAGGGTGTACTCAACGCCCAGCGTCTCGCACGCTTCCTTGGCGGCGTTGATGAAGTTCAGGTCATAGGTGGAGTTCTCGTCGTGCAGGGTGATGAAGCCGACCTTGAAGCCCTCGGGGAAGCCAGTGGTCTCAGCGGGAGTCTCGGCAGGAGTCTCTTCTGCGGGCTTCTCCTCAGCCGGGGTCTCTGCGGGCTGCTCGGCGGGGGTGTTCGCGCTGTTGTCAGCCGGGGTCTCTGCGGGCTTCTCTTTGGATGCGCAGGCAACCAGAGCGAAGACCATCACGAGCGCCAGAAGCAGAGCAAGGATCTTTTTCATTTTGTTTTCCTCCTAAAAAATTTTTTTGGAACGAATTCGGCATTTCCGAATCTTCGGACCGATGCCCATATTTTACTCCATTTGCGCGCCAGTTTCAATACACTTTTCAAAAAAGTTTCCGAAAAAAAGGTAGTATTCTAAACAAATCCGCCCCGAAAACCTAAAAAATTTTTAGGAAAAATCACAAGCTGGCGATTTTGCTAAAAACAGCCACGCCGTTTTCGTTTAGAATCACGAAGGAATTTTGTGGGCTGAATGACGAAAACGTGTTATAATGATAAGGCTGTCTTTGGTGAACTTCAACAATTCACCATTGCCGAACGCAAAGAAACCGCCAAGAAGGAGCGAGCAGCGCATGAAGAGTTTTGTGTTGAAGGGGCAAATTTGCACAAGCGCCTCGATGGATGAAATAGAGATCACGGAAAACGGCTTTCTGGTCGTAGAGGATGGGATCGTGCGCGGCGTGTTTCGCACGCTTCCGTCCCGGTTCGCGGAGCTTCCGCTGCAAGACTGCGGCGGCTGCCTGATCGTCCCCGGTATGACCGACCTGCACGTCCACGCGCCGCAGTTTGCCTTCCGCGGACTCGGGATGGACATGGAGCTGCTGGAATGGCTCAATACCTATACCTTCCCGGAGGAAGCAAAATACCGCGATCTGGAATACGCGCACCGCGCCTATGAAAACTTCGTGCGGCATCTGCTGCACAGCACAACGACCCGCGCGAGCATCTTCGCGACCATCCACGTCCCGGCGACGCTGCATCTGATGGAGCTGCTGGAGCAAAGCGGGCTGCGCACCTGCGTCGGCAAGGTCAATATGAACCGCAGCTGCCCGGCTTACCTGCGCGAGGTCTCCAAAAATCAGGCGGTGCGTGATACGGTCGCCTGGATCGAGGCGGCGCAGAGATTCGAAAAAACGAAGCCCATCCTCACGCCGCGCTTCATCCCGTCGTGTACGGATGATTTGATGTACGCCCTCGGCGAGATCCGCAAGCAGTACGATCTTCCGGTCCAGAGTCACCTGTCCGAGAATTTCAGCGAGATCGCATGGGTGCAGGAGCTGTGCCCGCGCTCGAAGTGCTACGGCGATGCGTACCGTCAGTTCGGTCTGTTCGGCGGCGACCACCGCTGCATCATGGCGCACTGCGTCCACTCCGGCGAGCTGGAGCAGGAAATGCTCAGGGAGAACGGCGTTTTCGTCGCGCATTCTCCGGAATCGAACATCAACCTTTCCTCCGGCGTCGCGCCCATCAGCAAATACCTCGATAACGGGCTGAAGGTCGGTCTCGCGACCGACGTCGCGGGCGGCAGCCATGAGAGCCTTCTGCGCGCGATGATGCACGCCATCCAGGCGTCGAAGCTGCGCTGGCGGCTTCAGGACCAGTCGGTGCCCGCGCTGTCCTTTGACCGTGCGTTCTATCTCGCGACGGCGGGCGGCGGTGAATTTTTCGGGAAGGTCGGCGCCTTCCGCGAGGGCTATGAGGCAGATATTGTCGTGCTGGACGACAGCACGCTCGACCATCCGCAGGAGCTTTCCGTGCGTGCGCGGCTGGAGCGCTTCGTTTACCTCGCCGACGAGCGCTGCATCCGGGAGAAATATGTCGCCGGAGAAAAAGTGCTGTAGCAGTTGACAAAAGCGTGCTGCCTGTGTAGAATACACGGCAGCACGCTTTGCATTTTCCTGTGAAGCGTTCAATAGCGGCAGCGCCGCAGACAGTTCGGAACCATCCTGTCTTAAAACAAAACTAGGGAACAGGATGGGCGCTTTGCGCCCATTTTTTGTTCCGCGGAAAGGAAGATCATCATGAAAAAACTTACCACAAAGCAGCTCGCGCTCAGCGGCATCGTCGCCGGACTCTATGCCGCGATCACCATCCTGACGGCGTCCTTCGCCTACGGGAACATCCAGTTCCGCATTGCGGACGCCATGTGTCTGCTGGTCGTGCTGGAGCCCAGCCTCACCATCGG
>CAKTVN010000166.1 GCA_934623545.1 uncultured Oscillospiraceae bacterium | reverse complement strand
GGGGTGTACCGCATCCGTAGCGCTCCTTCGTCGCTGACGACTTCGCGAGGTCGTCCGCCCCTACGGATGCGGCATTATGCCCTCCGGGCATAAAAAGCCCCACGACCTCCGGGCGCGGTTTTTATGTCCTGCGGACATAAAAGAGGCGTCACCCCTCCGGGGTGACAAAAAGCGCCGCACTTTCGTGCGGCGCTTTTCTTGTGTTTTCAGATCGCCCAGGTGCCGTTGCGGAAGATGGCGACCGTCCTGCCGTCGGCGCAGAGCGCGTCGATCTCGAGATCGGCGGAGCCGATCATAAAGTCCTCATGGATGCTGGACTTGTTGATGCCGAGCGCGCGGCACTCTTCGAGCGTCTTGTGCTCAAAGTCGTTGATGGTATCGGCAAAGCCGAGCCCCAGTGCCAGATGGCAGCAGGCATTCTCGTCGAACAGGGTGTTATAGAACAGGATGCCGGTCTCGTTGATCGGGGAGTTGAACGGAACGAGCGCGCACTCGCCGAGATAGCAGCTGCCCTCGTCCATGTTGATGAGTTTGCCGAGCAGGTCGTCATTTTGCTCCGCGTGCCATTCGACGGCTTTGCCCTCGTGGAAGCGGATCCAGAAGTGGTCGATGAGCTGACCCTGATAGCACAGGGGCTTGGTGGAATAGACGATGCCCTCCGCCTTGCCCTTCATCGGGGAGATGAAGCACTCCTCGGTCGGGATGTTGGGGTTAAAATAGTAGCCCTGAAGGCTGGTCTCGCCGCCGCCGCAGAAATGCGCCTCGGGAATCATGCCGACGGTGAAGTCCGTGCCGTTGGACGATTTGTAATGCAGCTCGCGGATGCCGAGGGCGTTGAGCTTGCCGCAGTGCTCCTGCATTTCCTTGTTGTGCGCGTTCCACGCGGCGATGGGGTCGTCGGTCACGCGGCTGGTCTTCAGGATGGCTTCCCACAGCTTCTCGATCGCCTGCGAGGTGCGCAGCTCCGGAAACAGCTTCTTCGCCCATGCGGCGCCGGGGACGGCTGCGATGACCCACTGATACTTGTTTTCCATCTGATCGCGGTAGGAGCGGACGATCGGGATGAGCTTCTGCTGCGCCTTCATGAATTTTTCCTGATTGACGCCCTTCATGCCGTCGGGGTCGTCCGAGACCAGATAGATCATGCACGGAAGGGTGTCCACGAAATACTGATACCGCGCCTTCGTATATTCCGGCATCGTGGAGAGCGTGCTCAGGCTCTGATAGCGGACTGCCAGCTTCGTCATCGGCGTATACTCCCAGTCCACGATGACCTTCTTCGCCTTGAGCTTATAGCACTCCTCGGCGACCATCTGTACAAATTCCGGCTGATCGAGACCGGCACGGATCACGACCAGCTGCCCCTTCTGGACATTTGCGCCGACCTTGGCGATGAGCTGTGCATATTTTCTGAGAACTGTTTTTTTCATAGAAAAATCACTCCTTATCATCGGTTTCCGAGGTTTATCATACCACATCTTTCCGTTTTTTCAATCCGAACGATAAAAATTCACAATTTGCCGCGGTTGCGGCAGCGGACGGAATGTGGTATGGTAAGAAAAAACGAGCTCCGGCATTTTCCGCAAAGGGGAACATCCGACCGGAGGCTCCAAAGAAAAGGGAGTTTTGTCTATGTGCCATGCAAACGAGCTGCTCCGGTTTATCGAAAACAGCCCGAGCTGCTTTCATGTGATCGCAAATTTCCGCGAGATGCTGACCGCCGCGGGCTATGAGGAGCTGTATGAGTCCGAAAAATGGACGCTCACGGCGGGCGGGAAGTATTTCGTCGTCCGCAACGAATCCACCGTCGCGGCATTCCGCGTGCCGAAGAAGGATTTTTCCGGCTTTATGATGAGCGCCGCGCACAGCGATTCACCGTCATTTAAGGTCAAGGAGAACCCGGAATGCGCGGGCGCGTTCTGCGTCCGGCTGAATACCGAAAAATACGGCGGGATGCTGATGGCGCCATGGTTTGACCGCCCGCTGTCCGTGGCAGGGCGGCTGATCGTGCGCGAGGGCGGAAAAATCGTCACGAAGCTCGTGAACATCGACCGAGATCTGCTCATCATCCCCAGCCTCGCCATCCACATGAACCGCGCCGCCAATGACGGCGTGAAGCTGATGGCGAACGTCGACACTTATCCGCTCTACGGCGGCGCGGACGCAAAGGGCAGTTTCCTGCGCACCGTCGCAGAGGCCGCGGGCGTCCGGGAGGCGGACATTCTTGGACACGATCTGTTTCTCTATGTCCGTCAGCCTGGGACGGTCCTCGGCGCAAACGGCGAATTTCTCGCCTCGCCGAAGCTGGACGATCTGGAATGCGCCTTCGGCTGCATGAAGGGCTTCCTCGCGGCGAAGGACACGGACAGCGTGCCGGTCTGCTGCGTATTTGACAATGAAGAGGTCGGCAGCGGGACCAAGCAGGGCGCGGCGTCCACCTTCCTGTCGGACGTGCTGCACCGCATCAACGCCTGCTGCGGGCGCTCGGAGGAGGAATACCGCACGGCGGTCGCCGCGAGCTTCCTCGTCTCGGCGGACAACGCGCACGCAATGCACCCGAACCATCCGGAGTTCTCGGACAGCCAGAACTGCCCGCAGCTTGGCGGCGGCGTCGTTGTGAAGTACAACGCCAACCAGCACTATACGACAGACGCGGTCTCGTCTGCGATCTTCCGCAGCATCTGTGCGGACGCGGACGTCCCAGTGCAGACCTACGCCAACCGCTCCGATCTTCCGGGCGGGTCGACACTCGGCAGCATCGCGAATATGCAGGTCTCGCTCAATACGGTGGACATCGGGCTTGCGCAGCTTGCCATGCACTCGGCGTATGAGACGGCGTCGACCGCCGATCTCGACAGCCTCATCGGCGCGATGACCGCCTTCTATGGCAGGAGCCTGCGCGCGGAGCGCGGCGCGGCGTACCTTTTGTAAGCAACTTCAAAATTTCAAACCGTCTTCGCGCGGAGCGCTCCGTGCGAAGGCGGTTTTTCTTGCATATTTCGGCATTTTCCACTATGATGGAGATAAGACTTGAATGAGCGGACGGGAGGCGTGCGTATGGCGCGGGGACAAAGAGAGAAGAAAAGCGAAAAAAGCGGCGCGGTGCTGGGCTGGATCCTGCTCGCGGTGCTGCTGGCGGCGGTCGCGCTGGGCGCTTTTGCGCTCTGGAGGGCGGCGTCCTATTGGCGCAGCCGTGCGGAAAGCTCCGCGCAGTCGGTGCAGACCGCGCAGAGCACTCAGGCGGCAGGTGCGCCGCGATCAAAGCCGGAATCGGAAGCGTCGCAGCCGGGAGCGGACACGCAGCCCGAAGCTGAAGCGCAGCCGCAGCAGCCGCTGGACGTGACCTATCAGGAACCGGAAACGCTCACGCTGATGGCGCTGGGCGACAATCTCATCCACAACTGCGTCTACTGGTCGGCGGAGTTGCCGGAGGGCGGCTATGATTTCACGCCCTTTTACGCGGACATCAAGCCCGTCGCCGAGACGTATGATCTTGCCTGCATCAATCAGGAGACGATCTATGTGAACGACCCGGCACTTTATGGGAACTATCCCGCCTTCGGCTCGCCGACCGCCGTCGGCGACGCGCTGGTCGACGCCGGGTTTGACGTCGTGACGCAGGCGACCAACCATTGCTATGACAAGGGCGAGACCGGCATTCTCGATACGGTCCGCTTCTGGCGCGAGAACCACCCGGAGATCACCGTGCTCGGTATCCACGACTCCGAGGAGGACGCGCAGACGCTCCGCGTGGTCGAAAAAAACGGCATCCGCGTCGCGATGCTGAATTATACCTACGGCTTAAACTATGGGCTTCCCGCGAAGCGCTATATGGTCGACACGCTTTCCAGCCGCGACGATATTGCCGCGGACATTGCGGCAGCGAAGGACGCGTCCGATTTTGTGATCGTCTTCGTCCACTGGGGCGACGAGGGCGTCTACAAGCCCAATGCCGACCAGAAGAGCTGGGCGCAGTTTTTCGCGGACGAGGGCGTTGATCTGGTCATCGGCGCGCATCCTCATGTGGTGCAGCCGCTGGAGACCGTGACCGGGCAAAATGGGAATGAAATGCCGGTCTTCTATTCACTCGGAAATTTCCTCTCGCATCAGGTGGACGCGCCGAATATGCTGGGCGGCATGGCGAGCGTGACGCTGGAAAAGGCGCCGGATGGGACCGTGTCGATCACGCAGTGCGAGATGAAGCCGACCGTCAATGTCATTTTGTATCTCGGCTCGATGGGGCATTTCATGTACCGCCCGATGCTGCTGGAGGACTATACCGACGAGCTCGCGGCACAGCACCATATCGCGGGCTGCGGCGTGGAGGCGCTGTGGACGCTTTACAGGCAGATCACGGAAGAATGATTTTGTCCCCCGAAAGGGGGACATGTTTTGCGCCCGCGAGGGCGCATAGCCGCGCCGCAGGCGCGGAGGGACCGCATCCGGAGGATGCGGGAGGCGATTCAGCCCCTTTTTCTTTACACGGC
>CAKTVN010000165.1 GCA_934623545.1 uncultured Oscillospiraceae bacterium | reverse complement strand
GGATTTCGATTTCCCCCTTTGGAATCCCCTTAAAACGACCAAGAAGGGGACTGAGGTCCCCTTCTTGGATTTTTCCCAGGAGTTTGGTTTGTGCAAAGCGTATCCAAAACCACCAAAACGCGATGCAGATGCGTATTTGATAAACCGGCGTGGTAGTCGAAATACTCTGCGTCTTTTTCGACTTCCATACGTCAAATATTCAACGGGCGCAAACATAACGATTTGTAAATCGTTTCGTGCGCTCAGGAAACCCGATTTGACGGTCGCCCGAAGGGCGTTCGGACTACGGAAAGAGGAACGACAACACGCACTACGGAACGACACGCCTTTTTGCGCGTAAGCGCTATTTCGCGTCCCCTAGCACTCTTTTCTCCACCATCTTTTCTCTTGCGAGAGAAAAGATGGTGCCGCCGGAGGCATAGTTGCGGTGTCACCGCAATCACGGAACCTCCGGTGAATCCGGGGAAGAGCCCCGCGTCCTCCGGACGCGAAAAACCTCGCGCATCCTCCGGATGCGCTTATTTGCGTCCTTCGGGCGCAATGGAGGCGTCACCCCTCCTGAGTGACAGGATCTACCGCAGTCTGCCCGCGCAGCGGGTTTTTCGTCGCGGGCGAATCGTCGCTGCCCGGCTCATACCAGCGGTTCTCGCCGTACATCAGGACTGGCGTTCCGTCGTCGAGGTTGGCGAAAAGTATCCGCATATTCTCCTCCGGGACGTTGATGCAGCCGTGCGAGCCGTCGTTGACATAGCAGTCGCCGCCGAACTCCGTCCGCCACGAGGCATCATGGAAGCCGATCACGTCGTAAATGATGCTGATCCAGTATTTCACAAACACACAGAAATCCGAGCCCGTCAGCGTGCAGTTGCGCAGCTTGTTGTGGGAGTAATACAGCCCCGTCGGCGTCTCGCGCCCACGCAGGCGTCCGGTCACAACGTTGGAGTTCAGCAGCATTTTCCCGTTTTTGAAGAAGGTGAGCTGCTGGTTGTCGAAGTCGACCTCGACATATGTATCCCCGAGATCAAAGCGCGCTCCGCCCCGGTAGCAGCCGACCGGCGCGTCCAGCACGGCGCTCTGCCCGCTCATCAGCTGCCGCAGCAGCATCTGAAGCAGGGCATCACTGTCCAGACGGTAGTCGCAGATCAGAAAATCGATCTCGGTCATGCCCTTGACGTAGGAATCAAAGCGAAACGGCACGCCGGTCGCGGTGTAGGGATCCGCCCACGACGCGATCAGCTCCCGCAGGCGGTCGGTCCGGACACAGACGCGCCCATCCGGCTGCGTCTGCGTGAGCGAAGAGAGCGAGAGCTTCTCGACTGCCGCCTCGCCGTCCTCGTCCTGTACGCCCTCAAACCGGACGCTCAGGTCCATATTGGCGCTCATCTGCCGCCATTTGGCGGCGTCCAGCAGAAGCCCGTCCTCGCACAGGCTGACGCCCCGCTTCTGCTGCTCCGATCCCAGCGTCCGCGCCGCCTCCTCCGTGACCACGCCGCGCTCTGTAAGCGTGTGCAGCAGCGTCTGCTCGCCGCCCTTTCCCTTGCAGAACAGCGCAAACCAGCTCATCAGCGCGAGATCGCCGCGCAGGAAGGTCCCGCCGTAGAAGCCGTCGCAGCTCAAGCCCTGCTTCGCCGCGAAGGCGAGCGTGTCGGCATAGGCAAAGTCCGTTCCGTCCTGCCAGCCGAGCGCGCGCAGCAAAAACGCCGCGTATTCCTTCGCCGTACACTTGCGCGCCGCGCCGAAGGCGGTCTGCGAGACGCCGCGCGTCAGCCCGTTCGTGTAGAGCCACGCCACATAGGGCGCGCCCCAGGCGGCGACATCCTGAAACGGATGCGCGGTCTCCCCTGCCTCATAGGCGCTCTTCGCCGCGTCCTCCGCGCCGTAGAGCCGGACGAGCATGACCGCCGCCTCGAGGCGGGACGGCGCGCGCTCCAGCTCGAAGCCGTCCGCCGTGCCGCGGAACATTCCCGCATCGTAGAGCGCCTGCGCCGCAAGCGCGTCCGGGCTGACATTCTCTGTCCCGGAGCCCTCCGCAGCCAGAACGGTCGGGATACAAACACTCAGCAGCAAAATCGCCGCCAGACATAAACTGATGATCTTTTTCATGCTCTGCTCTCTTTCCAAATTCAAACGATGGCGTCCCGCGCCCCCGGAGCGGGCAGCTTCATTATACCGGCTTCCGGCGCGAAATGCAAACGGAGCGCCTACCCTTCCAGCCGCATTTGGAGCCGATTTTTCGACATTTCGCGCACCTGCGGCATCTCGAACGGATGCCCCGCCGTGACGGCAAGCACGCAGTTCTCATAGCGCAGCCAGTCCGCGTACCATGCCGCGCCGTCACGGATATGCGCACGCCCCGGCTCGACCGGCAGGACCTGAATGCTCCGCGGCGACCCCGAAATGCCGCGCCCGGTCGCCTTGACCGCGCTCTCCTTCAGCGTCCAGAGGGCGAAAAAGCGCTCCGTTTCGTCGCCTTGCCGCATCCATCCCAGCTCCTCCCGCGTCAGAAGCGAAGGCGCCATGCGCAGCCGCACGGCGTCCAGCGGCTCCAGATCGACCCCGACAGGACCGTCGTCGACTGCCAGCGCCGCAAAGCTGCCGCCGTGCGAGAGGCTGAACGCCGGACCGCCGGGCAGATACGGCTTTCCGTATTCGCCGTATCGGATCGCCGCCTCCTCCGCGCCCAGCACGGCGCGCAGCAGCAGCCCCGCCCCGAGGCAGCGCAGCCGGTCCTCCTCGCGCCGGAAGGTCTCCGCGCGGGCACAGCGCTGCGGCAGATGCTTTTGCAGCAGCACCTGCGGAAGCTGCGCGACGGTGTCCGTGCGGACCGTATAGAGCTCCATAGTCTCTCTCTCCTTTCCGGCGCACCCTATGGCTACCGCGCCGCGCGCAGGCTTTCATTCAGCCGCGCCGTCCACTGCGCAAGCGTCAGCTCATAGCTGTCCGAATCTTCAAACTGATAGAACATCGCGCGCAGCATGACGCTTCCGTGCCGGACGATCAGCGTTGGAAAATGCCCCATGGACAGATACACCGCCGCGTAGTCGGCGTCCAGCGTCTGCGGCAGTGCCAGCATCTCGAACTGCCGCGAGCGCCTGTCGTGCGCAAGATACTCCTCCGCGAGGCGCTGCGCCAGCCATGGCGACGCCGCCTCGAAATAATCCACATCCAGACCGCCGCTCAGCGTCGTGCCGTCGGTGCGTGTGACGTCCGCAGACTCCTGATATTCCATAAAATACGGCGCGAGCCAGTCCGCGTATTCCTCCACGCGGTTAAAGCCGTTTCCGTCCATGCTCCGGCGGTATTGCGTGACGGCTTCTCCGTCCGCCGAGGCGAGATCTAGCATCGACGCGAACGGAAGCCTCCCATAGAGGTCCTCGGGGCACAGACCGCTGTCCGGCGTCAGCGCGATGCGCAGCGGAATCGAGAGCACCGCGAGCGTCAGCGCGAAATAGCATACCTTTGCGGCAAAATACCGTATTGCCCGCCCCCGGCTCGTTTTCCGGAGCTCTGGCATGATCCCCTCGCGCAGCTGCTTCTGAAGCTGCCCGAGCGAGGCAAATTCGTGCACGGACTGCACAACAGACCAGACGACATACGCCGTCAGCACCAGAAACCACGGCGTCCGGATCGCGAGGATCGTGCGGAGCAGCCCCACGCGCCGCAGCACGCACGGTACCAGAAATGCAAGCACCCCGAGCAGCACGCCGGCGATCGAGTCGGCGGCGCGCCTGCGGACCGCTTTCAGCGCCAGCGCCTGCACCTTCGGGTCGGTGTTCAGCTCGCGCGCGGTCGGGTCATCGGAGCGGTAGATGTAAAATTCGCCGCGCCGCGCGACATATTCCCAACCGTATTCCTCGCAGAGCTCCACCTGCTCCGCATCCGGCGCATAGCCGTCGCCAAAAAAGCCGGTGTTCTCCAGCGCCGCCTCCAGCCGGTATTTGACCCGTCGCGGCGCTGCTTTCTCGAACACGGCGACGCCCGCGTGAAAGCCGTCTTTCCGGAGCAGCAGTCCCTCCCATGCCAGCGCGCACAGCCAGGACTCCATGCCCTCGACATCGTAAGCCGGACAGGGCGGCAGGCGATAAACATATTTTTTCTTTTCATTTTCCATGGTTCAGTCCTCCTGCGGCGCTTCCGCGTCCGCGATGCAGCGGCGAAGCCGCTCCAGCTCCGCCTCATAGGCGCGGATACCCTGCTCCGTGATGGCGTAGGTGCGCTTGCGCCCCTCGACCTCGGTCTGCTGAATATATTTTTCCTTCTCAAACTTCGCAAGGATCGTATACAGCGTCGCCGGACCGAGCCGCACGCGCCCCTTCGTGCGCCGGTCGACCCACTCGGCGGCGTCTGTGCCGCACATCCTGCCGTGCCGGAACGCCATCAGGACATAAAACATGGTCTCGGTCAAAAGCTCCATAGACTGCTTTGGCATGGCAAGGCTCCCTTCTTCTGTCACCCCGAAGGGGTGACACCTCTTTTTATGCACGTAGGGGCGGACGACTTTGCGCAGCCGTCAGCGCCGTCAGGCGCGCTACGGATGCGGCACACCCCTTGCGGGTGCTGTCCG
>CAKTVN010000164.1 GCA_934623545.1 uncultured Oscillospiraceae bacterium | reverse complement strand
ATGGACGAGACCTGCCGCTTGCGGCGGGGCGAGGGATATGAAGCTTGCGAGGACGAATGCCCGCGGAGCGACAGTTGCGGTGTCACCGCAAAAGCAGCACTGCGGTGCAATCGTAGAGGACCACGTCCTCCGGACGCGAAAAGCCTCGCGCATTCTCCGAATGCGCTTATTTTGCGCCCTCCGGGCGCAAAAAATGTCCCCCTTTCGGGGGACAAGGCTCGCGTCCTTCGGGCGCGTCTATTCTGCCTCCGGCTGCGCTTCCTCAGCTTTGGGAAGCAGCTTGCGGAAGACCGGCGCGACGATGCGCATATTGAGATAGGCGACCAGCGCGCCGCCGATCAGCAGCCAGAAGATGGCGCTTCGTAGGAAGAAATTCGTCGCGGTGAGGAAGAGGATCAGCGGCGAGAGATTCAGCGCGCTGATGAGCACCGTGCGCGGAAGATTTGCGATCGCGAGGATGGATGCGTTTCGGAGCGTTTTGAGCAGCGTGTCCTCAAAGTATGCCATCGTCGGGAAGGCGAACGAGCAGATGAAGCTCACCAGCAGCGCGGAGACCATCCAGATCGCGCGCAGATAGGTCGGGATGTTTGCGGCATTATCCGGGTTGAAGATGAGCAGAAAATTCGCGGCGATGGCAGCAATCGGGATCAGAAGAACGAGGAAAACGAGTGTTGACTGTTTGAAATCCGCGCGGAAGCAGCGGAAAAAATCCCTGAAAACGGAGTCAAGCTCGTCTGCCTGCATATGCCGAAGAACGTGATACATGGCGGTGGTGGACGCGCCGATCGTCACGACCGGGATGCAGCAGAGCAGCCACAGCAGATTCAAAAGGACAAGATCCGCGACGGCGGACAGAAAGACCATGATCGGGGAGTCCAGACGGAACAGTTTCATAAGCGCCTCCTGAGTTTAGGTGCCGCCTGCGGCGGTTTATTTCAGCAGATAATAGGTCCATTTGCGCAGCCGCTCGACCTCGGCGAGCTGTGCATTGTTCAGCGTATCAGTGTAGCTTCCGTCGCCGAGACAGTAGCTCGCCTCGCGCACGCGCAGAACGGGAAGCTCCGTGCGCAGCGCGTTCAGCTCGTCAAAGAAGGCGCTTTCGCCGGAGTAGCCGAGGAACTCCAGCACCATCGCGCCAAGATAATTGTCGCTGATGAGCCCGTTTTCCGGAAGCTCAAGCGCGGCATAACGCGCGGAAAGATCGACCTGCGCGGCATAGGCGCGGTTGGACCAGAGCACGTAGGGGACGGAATAGGTTGCGATGGTCTCCTCCGGGGTCTCGTTCAGATTGTAGCGGAGCCCGAGCTCGCTGCACGCCGTGCCGAGATTCGGGCGGTGGTCGCCGAAGAATACCAGAACGGTCGGCTCGTCTAGCGAGTCGAGATACTCTGTCAGCCGCAGCAGCATCGCCGAGGAATCGCGGATGCCCTCCATATAGACCGAGAGCTGCTCCATCGCGCTGTCGGAGACGGAGACACTGAGCGGCACGGACGCCGGGCGCTCGTCATACTTGCCGTAGCCGTATGCCTGATGGTTCTGGATGGTGACGGCATAGGTGAACAGCGGTGCGTCCGAGGAGAAGCGGGCGCTTAAGTCCTGCTCCAGCTCGTCCAAAAAGGCGGCATCGGAGATCATGGTGCCCTTGTAATCGCTTTCGTCAAATGCCTCGACGAAGACCTGATCGGAAATGCCGAGATAGTCATAGACGCTCGAACGGTTATAAAACCAGCTCTGTCCGGGGTGCATGAAGAAGGTGCTGTAGCCGTCCTGCTTCAGAAGCGAGGGGACGGAGCGCAGCGGCTTGCGCACGACACGGAAGGCGGAGGTCGTGCCCTCGCCGATCATGTTGGTCTGAATGCCGGTCAGGACGTCAAATTCAGTGTTGGCGGTGCCTGCGCCGTAATTACTAACGACGATGTGCCCGCTGACGGCGCGGTCGCTTGAGGCGACGCGCTTGAAGCCGGACAGCGGGTCGTCCGCCTCGGAATAGAGGAACATCGGCTCGTCGGAGAGGTCGGAGAAGGCTTCGCACATGATCATGACGACGTTCGGCTTGATCTCCGGCGAGACGGCGGCATCCGTGTGGTCCCAGCGCTCGACCTCGGCGCGGGAATAGCCCTCCGGCTTGTCGATGGGATAGAGGTTATAATTGTACCAGAAGCAGTAGTTGAAGCCCAGCGTGTTGAACACGGAGGGGATGTTGTAGGCGTAGGGGACCTTGAAGCTTTCATAGAGCGCCTTGTCTGTATAGACAAAGCGCACGGCGCAGACGAAGAGCGCCAGACACAGCACGATGCACACGACGCGCAAAACGGCGCGCGGTTTGCGGCATTTGCAGAAAACACCCAGCACAATGCCGAGCGCGACCAGCGCGGCGATCAGCGCGACCTTACCCCAGTGCAGATCGAGCTGATACGAGCCCGCGGCGTCCATTGCCTCTCGCAGAAGGAGAATGTCGCCGGGGACAAAGGGATCCTCACGCCCCTCGATCTTCAGGAGGTTCACATAGGACATGAGTGCGAGAACGCCGCCCGCGATGGAACCGGCATAGAAGACATTCCCGATCAGAAGCCAGAGCACCGTCATAAGGATGAGCGCGGGAAACCAGTTGAGCACGATCAGCAGCGGCTGATGGTAGAACGCGCGGAGCGTATCAGGAAACGAGCCGGGCTGGATATAGACGCACACGAGCGTGATGAAGCCGGAGATGCCGATGAGCATCAGCGCGGTCATCAGCCCGGATAGCCTCAGGCGGCGTTTGCCGCGATAGGTGACCTTTGAAATGAACGGGTGCATTTTGATCCCTCCAAAGACGAAACGCAGCACCGGAGGATGCCGTTACAGATACAATAAAATATAGCATAGCGGCAAAAGGAAGTCAACGACACGATGCACTGAGGTCAAAATGCACAAAATTATAGGCTGCAAACCGTCAAAACGCCAAAAAATAAATAAAACGCAAATTCTCTTGCTCACACAGGAAAATTGTAGTATAATAACTACGTCGGAACTGGAAACGTTTCCAGTTTTCTTTCCAAAGAAAGTTCACGACAAATTGAACAGGAGGAATCATCTATGAAAAAGATCATCGCATTGCTTCTTGCATTGGTCATGGTTTTCGCTCTGGTCGCCTGCGCGTCCACTGAGAAGCCCGCTGAGACCCCGGCTGACAACAGCGCGGAAAACACCCCCGCCGAGCAGCCCGCAGAAGAAAAGCCCGCGGAAGAGACTCCCGCCGAGGAAACTCCGGCTGAGGCTCCCGCAGCATCCGGCTCTGTCTACTACCTGAACTTCAAGCCCGAAGCAGACCAGGCATGGCAGGACCTCGCAAAGCTCTACACCGAGAAGACCGGCGTGCCCGTTAAGGTCGTCACCGCTGCTTCCGGCACGTATGACACCACCCTGTCCGCCGAGCTCGACAAGAGCGCCGCTCCGACCCTCTTCCAGTGCGGCAACCAGGGCGCCATCAACTCCTACGGCGAATACTGCTATCCGCTGGACGGCACCGCCATCATGGATCAGATGACCACCGACGCCTTCAACCTGAAGGGCGAAGACGGCAAGACCCTTTCCATCGGCTACTGCTACGAAGCTTATGGCATCATTGTCAACAAGGCGCTGCTGAAGCAGGCTGGCTATGAGCTGTCCGACATCACTGACTTTGACTCCCTCAAGGCTGTTGCCGACGACATCCATGCCCGTGCCGCAGAGCTCGGCTTCGACGCATTCTCCTCCGCAGGTCTGGACGGCTCCTCTTCTTGGAGATTCTCCGGTCACCTTGCAAATATGCCGCTGTACTATCAGTTCCGTGACGACGGCGTGACTGCTCAGCCCGCCACCATCACCGACAAGTATCTTGACAACTTCAAGATGATCTGGGATCTTTACACCACTGACTCCGCTACCACCGGCGCCGCTCTGGCGACCGCTACCGGCGACGAGTCCGAGGCGGAGTTCGGCGAGGGCAAGGCTGTCTTCTTCCAGAACGGCACCTGGGAATACTCCAACCTGACCGGCGAGAAGTTCGGCATGAATCCCGACGATCTGGCGATGATCCCCATCTACTGCGGCGTGGAAGGCGAAGAGAAGGCTGGTCTGTGCGCCGGCACCGAGAACTGCTGGGCGATCAACAACGAGTCCTCTGAAGAGGATATTCAGGCTACCATCGACTTCCTCGTCTGGGTCGTCACCTCTGACGAAGGCACCACGATGCTGGCAAATGAGTTTGGTCCCTGCCCGTTCAAGGACGCCAAGGAGCCCGAGAACGTCTTCTTCCAGGATGCCAACAACTACACTGCCGCTGGCAACTACGTTGTGACCTGGGCGTTCAACTGGACTCCCGCTGTTGACGACTGGCGTGCAGCTGTCGTCTCCGCTCTGACCCAGTACACCGCCGGTACCGGCGACTGGGACGCTGTCAAGACCGCTTTCGTCGAAGGCTGGGCTATGCAGTATGCCAAGGAGAACGGCTGATTTGACCGCATTCCTTCATAGGTAAGCACTACGAGGGGCGAGCATCCGCTCGCCCCTTTATTTATAAGGAACCTCTGAATCGATCCCCGGCGGCGGACGGGCGGATCTTTTCCACC
>CAKTVN010000163.1 GCA_934623545.1 uncultured Oscillospiraceae bacterium | reverse complement strand
GCGCAAATAGCGTGTCACCCCTTTCGGGGGTGACAAAAAATGCCGCCCTTTCGGGCGGCATTTGATTTTTATTCTGCGTCCTCGATCAAGCCGTAGCCGCCGTCGGTACGCTTGTAAACCACTGCAAACGCTCCATCGTTGTCCTCGTCGCGGAAGGCGAAGAAGCTGTGCTCCAGCAGGTTCATCTGAAGGATGGCTTCCTCACGGGTCATCGGCTTCATGTTGAACTCCTTCTTCCGGACGATCACAAATGTGCCCTCCTCCGGCTCCTCCGGTGCAAACGACGTCACATCCGGCTCGCGCGTGAACGCGTCCTGACGCAGGCGTCTTGCGAGGCGGGTCTTGTTCTTGCGGATCTGGCGCTCAATGGTCGCCACCGCAGCGTCGATGGAAGCGAACATATCTGACGTGCTTTCACTGGCGCGGAAGTAAGTGTTGGCTGCATGGACCGTGATCTCCACGTTGTTCCGGTTTTTCTCAACGCTGAAGGTCACGAGCGCGTCCGCGTCGTCTCCGAAGAACCGCTCAAGCTTCATGACCTTTTTCTCGGCATAGCTGTGAACATTTTCCGGGAGGCTTACTTTCTTTTCCGCATACTGAAATCTCATATTCGCCGCTCCTTTCGTATTGACCACTCTTGTTGACAGGAAACGGGAACCTTGCTTCCGCCGCAGGCGGCTGCGCAGCTCCTGTGTTCCGGCGTCCGAGAAGCGTCCGCCGCATCACGGTCTCCGTTTCTCTACACTTAGTATAGCATTTTTCTGCGCGTGATGCAACAAATCCGTTGTCCGTTTCCGCGCGTTTTCGGTAAATTTTCTGTAAACGCACGGACACTCAGCTCAATATGTCCACAAGCTGCCGCATACTGACACCGAAAAAATGCGCGATCAGGAGCAGATTTCGCGTGCTGATGTTTTTCTTCCGTCCGCTCAGAATGGCGCGGATGATACCTCCGTCGATCCCGACCTCGCGTGCGAACTCCGCCGGCGTCATGCCGCGCTCGTCCAGCCACTGACTCAGGACCGCCGCCGCGTGCTCATAGGTCCGCATGGTCTTCCGTCAGCACCTTCTCTTTTTTCAGGAGCGTATCCATCACTGCCTGATAGACGCGGTCCGCCCGTTCCCGGAAGCTCTTGACCAGCGCGCGTGCCTGCTGCTGCGTCGGCGCAGGCAGCTCCAGCGACATTAGCTCGCCCGCCCCGTCGTTCAGCGCGAGCACGACCGTATATTCCCCGGATTTTTCCGTGCGGATCTCCGTGCGCAGGAAATCCTCGCGCCGGGTCTGCTCGTTAAAGCGCTCCACCGCCGCGGCGGCGCGCTGCTTGACCGGATAGGCGATCGCGTCCTCGGTCACCTCCTCGGTCTCGCGTCCCTTCTCCGTAATCACGAAGCGGTCCTTCTCCGGCTCCTCCAGATGTCCGGACTCGACCATCTGCGGGACCGCGACGCTGAGATCGAAATAGCTCAGGCAGTCGTCCTGATAGCAGAGCTCATAGATCGTTTGCAGACTCATCGGATACCGCGCCCGCGCCGCAACATATAAAATCAGGACCTTGACGTCCAGCATATCGCGAATAAAGCCGTGACCTTCCATGCTTCACACCTCTCTTTTTCCGATATTATAGCACAGCCGCGTGCGGAAAAACAAGCGTTTTACGCCGTTTTTATGAACATTGACGGTAAACGTTGCATATCATGGCAGGATTTACAGCTTGCTTTCTGCCAGTGTCTGGCGTAAAACGTAGGAGAAGGAGGTACTACCAATGAAAAGAAAAATCTTCACCGTTCTGGCTGTGCTGGTCTTTTTCGTCAGCGCCGCCATCCCCGTCTCCGCAGCTTCCTGCGTACCGGTAAGCTGCTCCTCCGGGCACTGCTTCCCCATCTGCTGTCCCTGGCAGCTGTGCGGGCAGCTTCCCTGCACGCCCGAACAGCCGTGCGAGCCGGATACGCCGGATACGCCGGATACGCCCGATACGCCTGAGGTTCCGGACGAGCCCGAAACGCCGGCGCAGCCGGGCGCTCCCGCCGGTGTCTCCGTCTATGAGCAGGAGGTCGTGCGCCTGGTCAATCAGGAGCGCGCACGCTACGGTCTCGGTGCGCTCACCATCCGCGCAGACCTGTGCGGCTACGCCCGCGTCAAGTCGCAGGATATGCACGACAGCGGCTATTTCAGCCACACCAGCCCGAACTACGGCACGCCGTTTGAGATGATGAAGGTCTTTGGCGTTACATACGCGCACGCGGGCGAAAACATCGCCATGGGCTACTCCACACCGGAAGCCGTCGTCAGCGCGTGGATGAACTCGGAATCCCACCGCGCCAACATTCTCTCCGCGTCCTATACCGAGATCGGCGTCGGCTATGTCGCTGACGGCGGCTACTGGACGCAGTGGTTCGTGGGGTGAGGAACATCTGTTCCTTTCATATATAGAAACATTTCCCCAGCCTCCTTTCCCTGCCCGCACGGGCAGGGATTTTTTTCGCGCGGCAGAGGCTTGCGTCAGCTGACGCTTCCATCGGAAAAGCCCTCTGCATACGATGGTAGCGGAAAGAAGGGATCGCCATGGTACATCACATCACCGTACTCGGCGGAGATCTCCGTCAGAAATACCTGGCTGCGCGGCTGATGGCAGGCGGCTTTGAGGTCGAGACCTACCGCGTGCCGGAGCTTCCGGACAGCGCCGCCGGGCTGCACGCCGCCGTCAAAAACGCAGAGGCGCTCGTGCTGCCGATGCCGGCGCTGACCGGCGAGGGCTGGATCCGCGCAGCGGAAAAGCCCATACCGCTCATCCCGGTCCTGGAGAGCGTTGGACCGGGCACCGTCGTCTTCGGCGGACCGCTGGACGCGGCGGCGGAGACCTTTGCGCAGTACTCCGTCATTTTGTCCGATTACACAAAATCTGCGGCGCTCGCCGCCGCAAACGCCGTCCCGACCGCCGAGGGCGGCATCCAGCTTGCGATGGAGCGCCTTCCGGTGACGCTCAGCGGCAGCCGCTGCCTCGTCATCGGCTACGGGCGCATCGGAAAGGTCCTCGCTGAGCGCCTGCTTGCGCTTCACGCGCACGTCACCGTCGCGGCGCGGCGGGCGGAAAGCCGCGCGCTTGCAGCCGCCCTCGGCTGCCGGACGGATCGCGCGGGCGTCTATCTCGAGGGGCTGCGGCAATATGACTGCGTCTTCAACACCGTCCCCGCGCCGGTGCTGGACAGCGGGCACCTGCGCGCCATGCGCCCCGACTGCCTGATCATCGACCTTGCCTCGTCGCCCGGCGCCCTCGCGCCGGAGGTCCAGCCGTTCTCCGCGCCGGTCTATCTGACCGCGCCGGGGCTTCCGGGTAAGGTCGCGCCGGCGACGGCGGCGGATATCCTGTACGAACATATCTATTCCGCGCTTGCGGCGCTGTAGTCAGAGGAGGCTTTTGTATGGAACACATCACGCTCGGCTTTGCAATGTGCGGCTCGTTCTGCACCTTCGCGCCCGTTTTACAGCAGCTGGAGGCGCTGAAGGCGCGCTATCCGGACATCATCCCCATTCTCTCCGAGACCAGCTTTGAGACCGATACGCGCTTCGGCGCGGCGGAGGACTTCCGTCGCCGAATTGAAGACATTTGCGGACACAAGATCTTACACACGCTCGATGCGGTGGAGCCGATCGGTCCGAAGCGGCTGCTCAGCGCGCTGATCGTCGCGCCCGCAACGGGAAACACCCTCGCGAAGCTCGCGAACGGCATCGCCGACACGCCTGTCGCGCTTGCCGTCAAGGCGCATCTGCGCAACGAGCGCCCGGTCATTCTCGCGGTCTCGTCCAACGACGCGCTGGCGGCGAACGCCGAAAACATTGGGAAGCTGCTCGCGCGCCGGCACCATTATTTCGTACCCATGCGGCAGGACGCGCCGCACAAAAAGCCGCGCTCCGTCGTTGCCGATTTCACGCGTCTGCCGGAGACGGTGGAGCTGGCGCTGCGCGGGGAGCAGATACAGCCGATTCTCATTTCGTCACCCGAAGGGTGACACCTTATCCGCGCACTCCGTGCGCGGGGACCTATCGCGCCCGAAGGACGCGGTTTTGTCACCCCGAAAGGGGTGACGCTTCTTTTGTACCCTGAGAGCGCAATCCCGCGCCGCAGGCGCGGAACATTTTTCGTATTCACCGATGTGCCGTTGTAGTTGCACGACCGCAACTGTCGCTCCGCGGGCATACTTTTTTCTGTCTTGCCAGAAAAAAGTATGCAAAAAAGAGGCGCTGGACGCGAAATAGCGCTTACGCGCGAAAAAACAAGTCGTTACATTTTACGTATTATCGTTACACTGGCGGTCAAGGAACGCCCTTCGGGCGACCGAAGAATCGGGTTTCCTGAGCGCACGATACGCCGTGCGAGTCGCTACGTGAGCGCCCGTTGAATATTTGACGTATGGAAGTCGAAAGAGACGCAGAGTATTTCCACTACCTCGCCGGGCTGCCAAATACGTATCTGCGTCGCGTTTTGTCGATTTGAAATTTATTTTCGCACAAACCAACCCCCGGGAATGATCCAAGAAGGGGGCATCAGCCCTCTTCTTGGTCGTTTTAAGGGGGATTGCAAAGGGGGGAAATCGAA
>CAKTVN010000162.1 GCA_934623545.1 uncultured Oscillospiraceae bacterium | reverse complement strand
ACGCAAATCCCCCTTTGGCGTTTTCTTTTTACCGCCAGCGGCTTTTTCTTTGCCGCGCAAAGAAAAAGGGGCTGAATTGCCTCCCGCATCCTCCGGACGCGGTCCCCTCGCGCACTTCGTGCGCGAAAAGAGGTATCACCCCTCCGGGGTGATGAACTTGCCCCTTCGGGGGTGACAAAATTGCCAATCGTTCAGAAAAACTCCGCGCTGCTTTCGTCAGCTTTTACGATGTTTGCGCACGTGGAACGATTACCCCTTGAAAAGGCGAACCGGATATGCTAAGATGCGTGCATCCTGAAAGAAAGGCTGTACGGATCATGAAAGCTTCTGTCGCAATGCAGAATATGCCCGCCTCCGCACAGTCTGACTGCGCTGTTTTTTGCTGCGCGGAAATGAACACCGCTCTGCTTCTGGACGCCATTCTGATGGCGTCCATTTTTATTTGCCTGAGCATTATTTCTATTTCCATTTCCGTTCTGCTTGCGATCCTGGGTCTGCTCCTTCTGATCGCGGCAAAGAAATCTGTCCGAAGCATGACGCCCATACCGATAGCTGCTTGAACGCGCACCGCGCGTATCGAACACATCTGATCGGAGGCTCCGCTGTGTTTCGGCGGAGCCTCTTTCGTTATCCCAATGTCTGACGCGCCCTGCCGGACCGGCGGCGAGCAGAAATACAAACCACCGAAAGAGAGAACAGAGCCATGGAATTTGTCAATTTTATCGCAGCCTTCAGCCCGATCGCCTTCGTTCTGATCGGCATTCTCTGCTTCAAGCAGCCGGCGAAGCGCGTCGCGCCGCTGGCGCTGGTGTGGACGCTGCTGCTGGCGTTTACGTACTTCAACAAGACCGGCGCGCCGTTTGCGGAAAATGTCGCGGCGTTCGACGCGCTGATCTGGAAGGGCATCAAGGAAGGTCTCAAGATCGTGCTGATGGTCTTCGGCGCGTTCGTCATCCTCAACACCCTGCGCCACACCGGCGCCATTGACGAGGTCAAGGGCGCGATCGCCCGCATCAGCGACGACCGCCGCGTACAGGTCGTCATCATCGGCATGATGCTCCCGATCTTTCTGGAGGGCGCAGCCGGTGCAGGCTCGCCCGCGGCGATCGCGGCGCCGTTTCTGGTGGCGCTGGGCTTTGACCCGGTGACCTCCATCGCGCTGGCGCTGCTCGGCGATGCGACCCCCTGCTCCTGGGGCGGCGCAGGACTGACAACGATCAACGGCGGCGCGGCACTGGTCGAGGCGGGCGTGAGCACCGTCGCATACAACTCGGCGATGGTCGGACGCATCCATATGTTCGGCGTGCTCGTCATTCCGTTTTTGATGACCGCCATCGCCTTCGGCAAAAAGGGCTTCCGGGGCATCGTCCCCTATCTGCTCTTTGCCGGCGTCACGACCGGCGGGACGATGTTCGTGCTGTCCAACTTCGTGGGCGCGGAGGTCACGTCGATGGGAACGGGACTGATCTCCATGCTGCTGTCGGTCGCGTATGTAAAGGTGTTCAAGATCCGCACTCCGGAGGAATACCGGCACCGGCATGAGTCCGGCGAACGGAAATACGGCGCGCTGCGCGCGATCTCGCCGTATCTGTATATGCTCGTGCTGCTCCCCGTCGTCCGCTACGGCTTCCCGGCGCTGGTGCAAAACGGCTTCGCGATCCTCTGCACCTTCGGCTACATCTTCTGGGTGGACGTCGTCATTCTGATCTGCGGCTTCCTGGGCGCGATGACGCTGCGCGTCCGCCTCCGGGAATATGGCGAGATCTGCAAAAAGACCGTCGGCAATGTCCTGCCGGTCCTCGTCACGATGGGGAGCCTTCTGATCGTTTCCTACATCATGCAGTCCGAGCGAACCGGCATGATGAATCTGCTGGCGTCCGATCTGGCGTCCGTGGTCGGGCGGTTCTATCCCGCGGCGGCAGTTCTGATCGGCTCCGGCGGCTCGTTCATCACCGGCACGGGGCTCGGCTCGAACATCATGTTCGCCGATATGCATATGCAGGTCGCCGAAACGCTCGGCATGAACCCCATCACGATCTTCGCGGGGCAGAACGCGGGCGCTTCGCTCGGCAACCTCATCTGCCCGAACAACACCGTCGCCGCCTGCGCGACCGTCGGCGAGCTCGGAAACGAGAGCCAGGTCATGAAGCGCACGCTCCCGGCGTTTGCGGTGATCCTGGTCGTCTACATGGTGCTGACCATGCTCTATACCTGCTTACTGTTTCCGAATTTCGGAATGTGATCAAACGATACAGCTTTTGAAAGGATGATCGAATATGACAAAAAAACGTGTTTTGGGTGTGATCGGATTGGGGCACGTCGGCGCGCACGTCGCCTACTCGCTCGCGGTGCAGGGCATCGCGGATGATCTGGTGCTGGTCGACCAGAACGAGCTCAAGCTCAAAAGCGAGGTGCAGGACCTGCGCGACGCGGCGGCGTATCTGCCGCACCGCGTGTCCGTCCGCGCGGGCGACTTTTCCGATCTGGGTGAATGCGACGTGATCGTCAACAGCGTCGGCAAGATCGAGCTGCTGCGCGGCACGCACGACCGGCTGACTGAGATGGACTACACCATCCCCGCCGTGCGCGGCTACGCCGAAAAGATCAAAGCCGGCGGCTTTGACGGCGTGCTCATCAACATCACCAACCCCTGCGACATCGTCACGCGCGAGCTGGCGCTGGGGCTGGGTCTGCCGCGCGGCAGAGTCTTCGGCACCGGCACGGGGCTTGACACCTCGCGGCTTCTGAGCGCGCTCGCGCGCCAGACCGGCATTGACCACAAGTCCATCACCTGCTACATGATGGGCGAGCATGGAAATCTTCAGTTCGCGCCCTGGTCCTGCGTCAGCTTCCGCGGCGTGCCGCTGGAGGTCTGGGCGCAGCGCGACGAGCGCTTCCGCTTTGACCGTGCGGCGCTGCAAAAGGAGTCCATCGGCGGCGGCTGGGTCACCTTCTCCGGAAAGTTCTGCACGGAATACGGCATCGCGACGACCGCCGCGCGGATGGCGCACATTGTGCTGCACGATGAAAAGGCGATCATGCCCGCCAGCGCGGAGCTCTGCGGCGAATACGGCGAATCAGGGCTGTTTGCAGGCGTGCCGTGCGTGCTCGGCGCAGGCGGCGTGGAGCAGGTCGTGGAGCTGCCGCTGAGCGATGAGGAGCAGGCGACCTTCCACAGCTGCTGCGAAGGCATCCGCAAAAACATGGAGCATCTGAAGGAAATCTGACAGGAGGTACTGATTATGGAGATCCGCATTGAAAGAAACCCGAAGCATGGAACGCTGCCGCCCTCTGACCAGCTGGGCTTCGGTACGGTTTTCACAGACCATATGTTTGTGATGGATTACAACAGCCGCGACGGCTGGCACGACGCGCGCGTCGTGCCCTACGGACCGATCTCGATGTCTCCGGCTGCGAGCGTCCTGCACTACGGCACGGAGGTCTTCGAGGGTCTGAAGGCATACCGCACGCCGGACGGCAGCGTGCAGCTCTTCCGCCCGTGGGAAAACGTAGCGCGGCTGAACCGCTCCTGCGAGCGGCTGGGTCTGCCGCAGATCGACCCCGAGGACGGCTTGCAGGCGATCAAGACGGTCGTGGACATCGACCGTGACTGGGTCCCGTCGGATCCCGGCACCTCGCTCTACATCCGCCCGTTCCTGTTCTCGCTCGATCCGATGCTGGCGTTGCATGGCGTGCACGAGGCAATGTTCGTTGTCATCCTCTCCCCTTCCGGAAGCTATTTCAAGGACGGCTTGAAGCCGGTCCCGATCATGGTGGAGACCGAGGATGTGCGCGCCGTCCGCGGCGGAACGGGCGAGGCAAAATGCGGCGGCAACTACGCCGCGGCGAACCGCGCGGGCGACAAAGCGATCGAAAAGGGCTTTTCGCAGGTGCTTTGGCTGGATGGCGTGGAGCGCAAATACGTGGAAGAGGGCGGCGGCATGAACGTCATGTTCAAAATCAACGGCACCGTCATCACTCCCGCGCTGACCGGCTCGATCCTGCGCGGCGTGACCAGAAAGTCCTGCATCGAGCTGCTGAAGAGCTGGGGCGTCCCGGTCGAGGAGCGGCTTCTGAGTGTGGACGAGCTTTTCGAGGCGGCAAAGAACGGCACGCTGGAGGAAGCGTGGTGCGTCGGCACCGCGGCTGTCGTTTCGCCCATTGGGGAGCTGGCGTGGAACGATGAGAAATACGAGGTCAACCAGAACCGTATCGGCGCGCTGTCACAGAAGCTCTACGACGAGCTGACCGGCATCCAGTGGGGCACCCGACCCGATCCATTCGGCTGGACCTGCCGCATATAAAAAATCGCCGCCCGCGAGGGCGGCGTTTTTTATGCCGCGGAAGCGGCATGAGCTTTGTCGCCCCGGAGGGGTGACACTCTATCTGTGCCGGAGGCACAGGGGGACCGCATCCGGAGGATACGGGAGGCTTTTTATGCCCGGAGGGCAAAAAAACGCGCCGGAGGCGCGGAACACTTCTGCGATTGCACCGCAGTACCTCTTTTGCGGTAACACCGCAACTGTCGCTCCGCGGACATACTTTTTTCTGTCTTGCCAGAAAAAAGTATGCAAAAAAGAGGCGCTGGACGCGTTCTATAGCGCTTACGCGCGA
>CAKTVN010000161.1 GCA_934623545.1 uncultured Oscillospiraceae bacterium | reverse complement strand
TGGCGCGGATACGGTGTCACCCCTCCGGGGTGACGAAACCGCGTCCTTCGGGCGCGCTCATCTGCTCAGTACCAAAACATATGGAACGCCACATTCCTCCGCCAGCCGCAGCTTCTCCCTGACGCTGCGCGGTGTGTCGCAGAGGCAGAGCGCGTATCCTTTTTCCATCTGCACCGGCGCGTACTCGCAGCAGAACGCCTGCGAAAGGCAGAATGGCTCCTGCGCCACCCGTGCGGCTTCCTCCGGCGAAAGCGCTGTTCCGATACCGGATGGGCAGGGGAGGGAAAAGCACATGGAAAGCGGCTCCGCCAGCAGCCAGAGCCTGTCTGCATACCGCGCAAGCGCCTCCTCCAGCCGCGCGCGCAGCGTCCCGCCAGACAGCTGCGCAGAGATATAGACCGGATTTTCCGGAAACTGCTCTGCCAGCCGCTCCGGGACAAGCGTCCGCGTGCAGATCGGAAGCGTCTCGACCGCGCGCTCGTCCAGATAGAAAATGTGCCCGGGGAAGCCCGCGCCCGGAAGCGCCCCGGCAGGCACAAGCATCAGCTCTCCCGCAGCCTCGCCGGAGGGCGTCTGCCCGACCACGCTGAAGGCGCTCCGCTCCGCCGCCGCCTCGTCTGGAAAGTGAAAAACGATCAATGGACAAACCGCCTCCCGCGTGTTATACTGTACTCAAGAATATTCTATGAAGCGGCAGGTACGACTATGTCTTTTTCGCTGCTCCCTCAAATGATTTTTCCAGCGCTGACGGACGTAACGCCGCAGGCGCTCGCCGCGCGCGGCATCACGCTGCTGCTGCTGGATTTCGATAATACGATCGTGCCCTACACGACCGATGTTCCGACCGAACGGATGCGGCAGTGGCTTTCGCAGATGCAGCGCAGCGAGATCCGCCTGTGCGTCGTCTCCAACAGCAAAAAGCCGCGCGTGAAGCAGTTCTGTGCGCAGTACGGCATCGACTGCATCACCCACGCGAAAAAGCCCTTTCAGCGCGGCATCCGCGCCGCAAAGGCGCGCTACGGCGCCGCGCCGGAGCAGATCGCGCTCGCAGGCGACCAAATCTACACCGACGTGCTCGGCGCGAACTGCGCGGGCATCACCTCCATTCTGGTCCGCGCCATCGACAATCATAATTTCTGGCTGAAGCTCCGGCACGTCGCAGAGCTTCCGTTTATAGCCATTGGAAAAAGGAGAATACATGATGAACAACCTGGATAAAATGAGATCTCTTCTGGAAACGGGCGAGGTCGACGCTCTGCTTCTGACCAGCGAGGTCAGCCGTCATTACGCCGCCCAGTATAACATCTCCGAGGGCGTTGCAGTCATCTGCAAGAATGAGTCGTACTACTTCACCGACAGCCGCTACATCGAAGCTGCCGAGAACAATCTCCCGGGCTTCAAGGTGCAGATGATCGACCGCGAGCATTCCTACGTGCAGCGCATCAACGACGCCATCGCCGCCGAAACGGTCAAGACCCTCGGCTTTGAAGAGGACTACCTGACCTACAGCGCCTATACCGCCTACAACAGCAAGCTCAACGCCGTCCTCATGCCGTATCAGAAGCAGATCGGCTCCTTCCGCGCCAGCAAGGAGGACTGGGAGCTCGCGCTCATGCGCAAGGCGCAGGAGATCACCGACACCGCCTTCTCCCAGATGTGCGAGATCATCAAGCCCGGCATGACCGAAAAAGAGGTTGCTGCGGAGCTCATCTACTGCCTGTATAAAAACGGCGCGGACGGTCTGTCCTTCCAGCCGATCGTCGTCTCCGGACCGAATACCAGTATGCCCCACGGCGTCCCCGGCGACCGCGTGCTGCAATACGGCGACTTCCTCACGATGGACTTCGGCTGCCTGTATCACGGCTACTGCTCCGACATGACCCGCACCGTTGCACTCGGCTTCGTGACCGAGGAGATGGACAAGGTCTATCACACCGTGCTCGAGGCGCAGCTTGCCGGTATCGCCGCGACCAAAGCGGGCGTCCCCGGCTGCGAGATCGACGGCGCGGCGCGCAAGGTCATCGCCGACGCGGGCTACGGCGCGTACTTCGGACACGGCTACGGACACAGCCTCGGTCTTGAGATCCACGAAGCGCCCAATGCCAGCGCCGCAAACGACAAGCCCATGCCCGTCGGTGCGGTCTGCTCGGCGGAGCCGGGGATCTACCTGCCTGGGAAGTTCGGCGTGCGCATCGAGGATGTGACTGTCATCACCGAAAACGGCGCGGAAGTGCTCACGAAGAGCCCGAAAAATTTGATTATTTTGTAAGAGCGTCTTGAAAAACAGCCGGCAGTGTAGTAAAATCTATAAAGCTATTGCATAGCGTCCGTTGACAGCGGCATGGCGCGAATGCAGGCTTTCTGCCGCAGTGCCCCTGTCAACGGACGCTCAACGTGAAACTGAATAGATGGAGGAAACAATATGGCTACCATTACTGCCGGTGATTTCAGAAACGGCAAGACCTTTGAGATGGACGGCAAGATCATGCAGGTCGTCGAGTTCCAGCACGTCAAGCCCGGCAAGGGCGCGGCGTTCGTCCGCACCAAGATGAAGAACATCGTCACCGGCGCTGTCACCGAGACCTCGTTCAACCCGACCGCAAAGTTCGAAGAGGCGTTCATCGAGCGCAAGGACGCCGAGTACAGCTACAACGACGGCGATCTGTACTACTTCATGGATCAGGAGACCTATGACATGATCCCCATCGGCAAGGATACGCTCGACGATTCTTTCCGCTTCATCAAGGAAAACACCATGTGCAAGCTCCTGAGCTACAAGGGCAAGGTCTTTGGCGTTGAGACTCCGAACTTTGTCGAGCTCGAGGTCACCAAGGCAGATCCGGGCGTCAAGGGCGACACGGCGACCAACGTCACCAAGCCTGCCACCGTCGAGACCGGCACAGAGGTCAAGGTTCCTCTGTTCATCAACGAGGGCGACCGCATCCAGATCGACACCCGCACGGGCGAATATCTGGGTCGTGCCAAGGGATAACAGTCAAACGAGCCGACGCAACTGAAAGGAGAACGATATGACTCTTTCCGAAAAAGCCGCATACCTCAAGGGACTTATGGACGGGCTGAAGCTCGACACCGAAAAGGACGAGAACAAGGTCCTTGCTGCCGTCGTGGATATGCTCTCCGACGTGGCGGAGACCGTCTCCGACCTCGAGGACGTGGTCGATACCATCTCCGATGAGCTCGACTGCATCGAAGAGGACCTCGACAACATCGACGATTATCTGATCGATGACGACGATGATGATTATGAGGACGAGGATGAGGACGATTACGAAGACGCAGACGACTATGACTTCGGCGGCGAGACGCTGTACGAGGTAAAGTGCCCGACCTGCGGTGAGGAGATCACCCTGGACGAGGATATGCTCGACGAGGGCTCCACGACCTGCCCGAACTGCGGCGAAGAGCTGGAGTTCGACATGGAAGAGGAAGAGAACGAGGATCAGTGATCCTTCCACAGAAGCACAGGCGCCGCCCGAAAGGGCGGCGCTTTTCGTCACCCCGGAGGGGTGATACCCTTTTTGCGCCCGGAGGGCGTAGATCGCGCCGCAGGCGCGGGGCTTTTTTGCGATTGCACCGCAGTGCCGCTTTATGCGGAGACACCGCAACTGTGTCTCCGACGGCATACTTTTTTCTGTCTTGCCAGAAAAAAGTATGCAAAAAAGAGGCGCAGGACGCGAAATAGCGCTTACGCGCAGAAAAACAAGTCGTTCCGTTTTACGTGTTATCGTTACACCGGCGGTCAAGGAACGCCCTTCGGGCGACCGTAGAATCGGGTTTCCGCATCGCACAGTATGCTTTACGTGTCGTTACGTGCGCACCCGTTGAATATTTGACGTATGAAATTCGGTGTGCTTCTGATTTTATGAGGCTCGTAGGGGCGGACGCCCTCGCGCAGCCGTCAGCGCCGTCAGGCGCGCTACGGATGCGGCACACCCCTCGCGGGTGCTGTCCGCCCTTGGCGGTAAAAAGAAAACGCCAAAGGTGGATTTGCGTCGGAACAAACTTCACCTCCCTCGCTTCCGCGCGGGGCGCGAAATCTCGTCCGTTTCGTTGTTCCTCCTTTTCCCGCACGAACCGCTTCGCTGGGTTCGTGCGGGAGCCCCGCCTTTGCAATCCCCCTTAAAACGACCAAGAAGAGGGCTGATGCCCCTTCTTGGATCATTCCCGGAGTTTGGCTTGTGCAAAGGTAAATTACAAATCAACAAAACGCGATAACGGTGCGAATTTGGACAGACCGGCGAGGCAGTCGAAATACTCTGCGATGAAATCGGGTAAAAAACACCCGCAAGGGGATAAGGGTTGATGTGGGCATCGACCCCTACGAGCCTCATAAGGTCGAAAACATTCCGAATTTCATACGTCAAATATTCAACGGGCGCAAACGGAACGATACGTATCTGTTTATCGTGCGCTCAGGAAACCCGATTTTACGGTCGCCCGAAGGGCGTTCGGACTACGGACAGAGGAACGAAAAAACGCACAACGGAACGACCTGTTTTTCTGCGCGTAAGCGCTATTTCGCGTCCTGCGCCTCTTTTTTGCATACTTTTTTCTGGCAAGACAGAAACGGGACCAAACAGCAAACCAGCGCAGCGTTTGCTGTT
>CAKTVN010000160.1 GCA_934623545.1 uncultured Oscillospiraceae bacterium | reverse complement strand
TTTCATACGGCAGGCAGACTGATCCCAGAAAACCCGACGCTGCAAAACTACATCAATGGCTGGAAAGGCTTTTCCCATACGACCTTTACGACCTTCTATGGAAATACATTCTTTATCGTCATTCTGGCGACCATCGGGTCTGTGATCTCGTCGACGCTGGTGGCGTATGGGCTGTCCCGGCTGCGCTTCCGGCTCAGAGGCATTCTCTTTGCGCTGGTCCTGCTGACGATGATGCTGCCGAGCCAGATCCTGATGATCCCGCAGTATCTCTGGTATAACAAGCTCGGTTGGATCAACACGCGGCTTCCGCTGATCGTAGAATTCTTTTTTGCGACGCAGGGCTTCTTTGTGTACCTCATCATGAATTTCATGAACGGCATCCCGCGCGATCTGGACGAGGCGGCGAAAATCGACGGATGCAGCCACTACTCGATCTTCACCAGGATCGTACTGCCGCTGTCGAAGCCGGCGATCGCGACCGTCGCGATCTTCTCCTTCATGAACCGGTGGAATGACTACACCTCGCCGCTGCTGTATCTCAAGCGGACGGAGAAATATACGATCAGTCTTGCGCTGAAGCTCTTCTGCGATACGACGGGCAGCTCGGATTTTGGCGCCATGTTCGCAATGGCAACGATCTCACTGATCCCGATCTTCCTGATTTTCATCTTCATGCAGAAGTATCTGACGGAAGGCATTGCAACGTCCGGCATCAAGGGATGAAGCCCAAACGCGTATTTCCTGCTGTAACTGCTGCCTGCTTTATGGTATGATAAAACCCGAAAGTACAGATACAGGGAGCATACAAATGAAAAAGCACACGTTTTTCCAGAATTGGAAGCTAAAAAGAAAATTTTTCCTGATTTTATCAGTGTGCATTCTGCTGATCGCGGTCGTGACGGCATGGAGCATACGCAATCTGATCTGGGCGTATAACGAGCGGCTGAATGAGTCGCTGGCGTATACCATGCGTCTGACCTCCGGTCAGATCTCGGAGAAGCTGGACGGTGCGACGACCATGCTCCGTCAGGTCACGGAGGACAGTCAGATACAAAGCTATCTTTCGCACATCAAGGATTCCGACCGCACCTATTCCAGCGACTACAACGAGCTGAGCTACAAGCTTCAGGATTATTACCAGCGCATCCGGAAGAGCTATGATCTGAAAAATCTCATTGTCCATACGCGCGACTATACCTTCTTTACGAACACCTCCGCCGCGATGCGCCCGCCGGAGGAGATCATGGAGCGTCTGTACGAGTATGCGCTGGAAGCAGACGGAAGGACGACCTGTGTAACGGACTGGCTCGGTACGCACGGCGTGTTCTTCGTCAAGGAGATCAAGCGCATCAGCAACGCGCGGCTGGATACGCTTGGAATCGCGATCCAGCAGATCGACATGGCGCAGCTTGTGCAGAGCAGTGCGCTGCTGGGGGAGTACGATGAGCTGCTGCTCGGCGTGCTGTCCGGGCAGAGCACGGAGCCGATGCTCACGGCGGGAGGCTGGACCGGCGAGCTGTCGGAGCTTTCCGGGCACGGCGACGGGTGGAGGATCGAGCGCATAAACGGAAGCGCCTACTTCATCATGCTTCAGCAGGATGATGCGTACCCGTGGCGCTATGTCTATTTCCTGCCCTATGGGAGCGTGCTGTCGACCATTTACCGGACCATGATCGGCAATATCATCATGTATGTGGTCGGCGTATTTGCGGCGTTTGCGCTGTGCGGCGTGCTGGTCAAGAGCATCACGACGCGCTTTTCCGTCCTGACGAAAAAGATGGACGATTTTGTGTATTACATTCCGAAAATGAATCTGCCGGACTGCGGCTATCCGGACGATGAGCAGGATCTCGGAACGGATGAGATCGGCACGCTCAACAGCCATTTTATCACGATGGCGAAGGAAGTCGATGGACTCATCCAGAGGGTCTACGCGGATAAAATCCTGGCGCGCGAGGCACAGATCAAAATACTGGAGTCGCAGATCAATCCGCATTTTCTCTATAACGTGCTCAGCACGATCGACTGGACGGCGAAAAAGTACGGTGTACAGGAGATAGCCGATCAGGTGGAGTCGCTCAGCAGTTTGCTGCGTGCGGCGCTGGACAGCAGCTCCGGGCTCATTGCGCTGGGTGAGGAGATCTCGCTTGTGCGCGCGTATGTTGTGCTGCAAAAGGCGCGCTTTCAGGAGCGAATACGGTTTTCCATCCGCATGAAGGATGAGGCGCTGTATCATGCGCAGGTGCCGCGCTCGATCTTGCAGCCACTGGTGGACAATGCCGTGCGCTACGGCTTGGAGCGCTCCACGGAACCCTGCAACATCATACTGGAGATCTCGCGGTCGGAGGAGCGGCTGATTCTGAAGGTCCGGAATACAAACTCGCGCTTTGAAGAGGACCTTTTGGAGAAGCTGGAAAGCGGCGAAATCGCGCCGCACGGAAACGGCATCGGAATTTTGAATATCCGAAACAGGATCGCACTGGCGTTTGGGCAGCAGGCGGAAATGACGCTGCGCAACGAGGGCGGCTATGCGGTTGTTCAGATTGCGGTCCCGATAAAACTTGAGAACGGAAGATTGGAGGAATGCGGATGCTGAAGCTGCTGATCGCGGATGACGAGGACGCGACGCGAGAGCGTCTGCGTACACAGATCGACTGGGAAAGCCTTTATATCACGCTTGTGGCAAGCTGCAAAAACGGTACAGAGGCATATGAACAGGCAAAAGCCCTTAGACCGGACATTATTGTCACGGATATCAATATGCCGGGGATGTCCGGGCTGGATTTGATTGAGAAGCTGGAGGAGGAAAAGCTGACGGCGGAATATATCCTGCTGACAGGCTACGCGGACTTTTCCTATGCGCACCGCGCGCTCACGAGCCGGGTGCATCATTATCTGCTCAAGCCCTGTGATGAGCAGAGACTTCTGGATGCGGTGCAGGAGTGCATCCGGAGCCTGAGTCTTCGCCGGCAGATTCAAAAGCTTCCGCCGCTGATGGAGAAGGAACTGTACGGAAAAGAATACAGCGAGACGGTCCGTCTGGTGCTGAAGTATCTGGAGACGCATTATGCAGATCAGGAGATCTCCCTGAAGTCCATTGCACAAAACGAACTGTTTATGAGCCCGGACTATGTCGGGAAGCAGTTTTCTGCGCAGACGGGCAAGCGCTTTGTGGAGTATTTGCAGGAGCTGCGCATCCGGAAGGCACAGTGGCTCCTTGCGGGTGACGTTTCGCCCGCGCAGGTCGCTACGCGCGTTGGATATGGGGAAAATCCCCAGTATTTTCGAAAGCTCTTTCAGAATGCGGTCGGAATGACGCCGCGCGAGTATGCGCGGTTTCTGCACGGGCAGGGCGACGCCGGTCAGAAGACGAAACAAAATTGAAAGTTCAGAAAGGAGCGATGAATAAAATGATGCGTGCTGCGGTGATCGGGCTTGGCGATATTTCTGCCATTCATGTTGCGGTTTTGAAGTCTATGCCGGAGCTGGTTGAGCTCTGTGCGGTTTGCGATGTAACGGAACAGAAAAGGGACCGGGTCCCGGATGTCCCGTTTTATACGGATTACGTGCAGATGATGGAACAGGAAAAACCGGACTGCGTTCACTTGTGCCTGCCGCATGACCTCCATTATCCGGTGGCGAAGGCTGCGGTCGAGCGCGGAATTCATGTGTTTACAGAGAAACCGCTTGCACTGTGCGCGGCGCAGGCAGAGGCGTTTGCGCAGCTGGAGCGGGAGCATCCGGAGATTCATATCGGCGTGTGCTTTCAAAACCGTTACAATCACACCACGCAGAAGCTGCGTGAGATTTTGCAGCGGGGCGAGACCGGCACGGTACGTAATGTGCGCGGCGTCGTAATCTGGTCGAGACCAAAGGCGTATTATGACGCCTCGCCGTGGCGCGGCGAGCTGCGGCGAGCCGGAGGCGGCGTGCTGCAAAACCAGAGCATCCACACGCTGGACCTGATGGCATATCTGGGTGGACCGGTCGCGTCCATCCGCGGCGAGATCATGCAGCTGCTTGACTACGGAATTGACGTCGAGGATACGGCGACCGCGCGGCTGGAGTATCGGTCTGGCGCGGTGGGGCTGTTTTTTGCGACGGTCGCGTATGGCGAGAACACGAGCGTTGAGCTGGACGTGACAACGGAGCGTGCTCATTACCGGATCCGCGATGAAAAGCTGTTTCAGGTGGAAAGAGGGGAGGAGCGCCTCCTTGCGGAGGACCCAGTGATCCAGTCCGGGCGCGGCTACTGGGGTTCAAGCCACGGAAGGCTGATCCGGAGCTTCTACGAGGCGCTCATGGGGCAAGCCGCTGACTATCCCCATGCGGCGGACGGTGTGAACAGCCTGCGCATGATCGATGCGATCCGGGCTTCCTCTGCCAAGGGAAAAGCCGTTACGCTGGAATAACGAAATTATGAGACTGTGAGGATGGAGCACGCTGAAAATTCAGACCATCTGCAAACCGTCAGACGGAGTTTGGGATGCAGCAGCTTCGGGTCGCGAACGCAGCCCGAAGCTGCTGCCGGATATGGAGGAAAACGACCGTGAAACGTTCTGAGATCAACAAAGCCTTAAAAGAACTCGAAGCCATGTGCGCACGCGAGCATTGCTACCTGCCGCCG
>CAKTVN010000159.1 GCA_934623545.1 uncultured Oscillospiraceae bacterium | reverse complement strand
GACAACATGGGCTTCGAGCCGGAGGAGATCGCGCTCATCACAACAGCGATCGGAAACCACGACGAGGGCACCGGCGTGCCGGTCAATCCGATGGCGGCAGCGCTCATCCTCGCGGACAAGTCCGACGTGCGGCGCAGCCGCGTGCGCAATACGGATATCTCGACCTTTGACATTCACGACCGTGTCAACTACTCCGTCACGAAGTCGGAGCTCAAGATCAACGAGGCACACACGCTCATCAAGCTCAAGCTGACCGTCGACACGCACATGGGCTCCGTGATGGACTATTTTGAAATTTTCATGGCGCGCATGATCCTCTGCCGCAAGGCGGCGGAGCGCCTCGGGCTTCAGTTCAAGCTGATGATCAACGAGCAGCAGCTTATCTGAGCCGGCATAAAGCATTGGATCTGGATCACGAGGCGGCAAAAATCCAAATCAGGCGAAAAAGAAACAAGTCATACATGGAACGGGAAGATGCTCCATGTATGACTTGAATTTTTACGATGAGTCATTGCTCCATCGCCCAGAGATTATCCGCATCAAACTTTAAGGAATAGTGTTTTCCGGGCTGACCACAGAACAGACACATTCCCTTGATGGCTACCATGTTGGTATCTGGAATACCATCTAAGGGGAGAACAAGATTGGCTGCTCCGATTTTTTCGCTGCCATCGTAAATTTCACCTAGAATCGTTCCGTCGATCGTTGCTTTTACATCCTCGAAAATATAGTAAGAATGTTTTAAGCCTACTTCTGTATGAATGGTACAGGTTCCGGTTTCTGATATATCAATTTGCGTATTCTCAAAATGCAATGCCGCCAAACAGGCTTTCGGTGTATCTTTGCCGACCAGTTTCGTTTTTGTGGCATTTATCAAGCCGTTCAGTTCAGCACACCTTGCCTCCAGCGCGTGTTTTTGCTTTGAGCCAGCCACCAACATCCTGCCGCGAATGTCTGCTGTTTCGTGAAGAATTTGACTATTTCTTGCTCGAATCTGCGCATTCTCTATCTGGGCGTTTACCGCTGTTGCAATGCCCGCGCCCGGTCCAGCCAAACCGTTTGCCAAGCCGCCCATGACCGCCCAGTCGTGCTCTTGCTCCAATGGTGGTGCAATCGTCATTGAGATTGCGTCGTTTGTCGCCCGCAGTCTTCGGGCAGCCTCGTTGTATTCCTTGGACAGCATTGCGATTTTTTTACCTTGTCCGGTATAATCTGCAAACTCATTCAGAGCGGCACAGAGTTTGCTTTCATTTGCACGCATTTCTGCGTTACAGGCATTGAGCTTTGCTTGTTTTTGCCCCTCGCAAATTTTTCTGCCCTCTTCAAATAACGCTTCAAGGTCATTTTTTGGCAATGCAAGACTTTCTGCGATTAAAATCCCTCGTTGTTTATCTTTTGCTGATTCAAATGAATGTACATTGTTTGCGATACACTGTTCATAGAACGAAAGCTTCCTTTTTGTATCTATTTCCTTGTCAGCGGAGGCTTCCGCGGAGAACTTTATAATAAGCAATACGATTCCCATCAATAGACAAATTGCCCAAAAACTCATAGTTTCACTCCATTCAATTTAACTACAGAGACTTTACATCTATATTTTAACGGTTTCCTTCTCGAAGACAATATACCGGCTGCATAGTATGCTAAGAAAATGTTGGATGACGAAGTTTTTAGACATTGCCAACGCAGCCGACGATAAAATCACAGTGAAATAGCTCTTCTCCTTTTGTTTTCATCGGTCTCAGTCATTTTGCGCCTCTTGGGATGTGCCACGGACCTCCGGATGCTTTTTAGTTCCCGTTGTATCAGCCATTCAGTTTCCTCCTAAAAATAAAAAGTGTGCAGCCCCAATCGGGACTACACACCGAAAAACGCATAGCCCCATTTGTTGCCACACAAATTCGATCCCACGCCAAAGCGTACGAAAGCAGAGCCTGCATTTTTGCCAAAGAAAAATGCACGCTTCCAGCATGAGAATATGAATTTGTGTAGCAACACCATTTTACCATAGCGATTTCCAAATTTCAACACCTTCCAGAGAAATGATGCGCGGGAAACGGAAAACCGGCAATTTTCGTAAGAAAACTGCCGGTTTTGCATGACCTTATTCCGTTTCAAACAGCCGCAGCTGCTGATACAGCTCCTTCCGGTCCTGACAGGTCTGATAGGCGCTGAAAAGGTGCAGCGGCTCGCGCTCGCCCCGCAGCGTGCGGGCGATGCGCTTTGCGCCGTAGAGTGCCCAGCCGACCGGCAGGAGCAGCTTGTGCTCCCGCGCAGGCTTCCAGTGCGTGCCTGCGACGCTGTTGGCGGTGGCGACGAACTGCGCGAGGCGCGAGCGCTTGACGCCGTCCTTGCCGCGGTCGGAGATGAAGATGCCCTGTGTGAAGCGCTCCGCGTCCTTGTTGCCGAAGTTCCCGCCGGCGAGAATGTCGGCGAGGATCGCCTCTGCCAGCGCTGTGTCCTCGCCCATAAAGGGCTGATACGGAAGCGAGAGTCCAAGATGGGCGGCGAGGCTCATCGTCTGCGCGAAGCGCCAGAGCCCGGCGGCGCGCAGACGCGGCTCAAACAGGGCGGAAAACGCGCCGTCGCCGAAGGCGTTCACGAAGACCGCCCAGTCGCACAGATGGCGCAGCCCAATGCCCTCGGAGAGCAGATGGTGCTGCATATGCAGCAGCATGACGAGCCCGTGATGGAACCGGTCCGGGTTGCGGAAGGTGCAGACGTCGGTCTCGACCGTGGAGGCGGTCGCCAGAATGTCTGCCAGATATCCGCGCACAAGCTCGCCCGCTTTCCCGTATGGGACCCCGGCGGGCGCGAAGTGCAGCTCCAGATGGATAGCGTCCCTTGTGAAGACGATGTGGCAGACGTGCTTTTCGCGCCAGGGGGCAAAGCCCTGCGATTTCAGATATTCGGACGCGCGGTCGACGTCCTCCGGCGCGACGAGGAAGTCTACGTCGCCCATCGTGCGAAACAGCGGGTCCGGGTAGTAATACGCGGACGCTGCGCCCTTCAAAATGACATAGGGGACGTTCGCCTGCCCCATCAGCTCATGGACCAGCGTGTGCTGCGAGAAAATTTCCGCGTTTGCGGAGAGGCGGCGGAGGATCGCGCTTCGGATGCGCGCGCCATCCGCACCGGGCAGCGCGGCGTGCTGAAGGGCAAGGACGGTGACTGCCTGCTGCGCGCTCTCCCGCCAGAGCGCGGGAAGCGCCTCGGCGGACAGCTGCGGCGGCTCTGCGCCGAACAGGCACGCGCCGAGTAGGCGCAGAAGGGTGCGTTGAGTTTGATCGATGGTGTTTTGCATATCAGATGATGCTCCTTGCGCCGGGTGCGGCGCAGCTCAGTCTCGGAAGTACAGATCGCGGGTATAGACCTTGTCCAGCACGTCGGCGATCTCCTCGTTCCACCGGTTGGCAAGGATCACGTCGCACGAGCGCTTGAACTCGGACAGATCGCGCAGGACGCGGCTGTTGAAAAAGCTGTCCTCCCGCATGGTGGGCTCGTAGATCACAACCTCGATGCCCTTTGCCTTGATGCGCTTCATGACGCCCTGAATGGAGGACTGGCGGAAATTGTCTGAATTTGCCTTCATGGTCAGCCGGTAAATGCCGACGCGCCGGGGGTGCTTTGCGATGATCTGGTCGGCGATGAAGTCCTTGCGGGTGGCGTTTGCCTCGACAATGGCAGAGATCAGATTCTGCGGCACGTCCGCATAGTTGGCGCGCAGCTGCTTGGTGTCCTTCGGCAGGCAATAGCCGCCGTAGCCGAAGGAGGGATTATTATAGTAGTTTCCAATGCGCGGGTCGAGGCTGACGCCCTCGATGATGTCCCGCGTATCGAGCCCCTTCGTCTCGGCATAGGTGTCGAGCTCGTTAAAATACGCCACGCGCAGGGCGAGATAGGTATTGGCGAACAGCTTGATCGCCTCCGCCTCGGTCAGCCCCGGAAAGCGCATCTCGATCTCCTGCTTGCGCGCGCCCTGCCGCAGAAGCCCGGCAAAGGTCTCCGCCGCAGCGCGCAGGCGCGCATTGCCCTTCGGGCAGCCGACGATGATGCGGCTGGGATAGAGATTGTCATACAGCGCCCGCCCCTCACGCAGAAATTCCGGGCTGAACAGCAGATTTTCCGTCCCGTATTTTTGGCGCATCTGCTCCGTAAAGCCGACGGGGACGGTGGATTTGAGGATCATAATCGCGTCTGGATTGACGCGCTGCACCTGCGCGATGACGCTCTCGACCGCGGAGGTGTCAAAGAAATTCCGATTGGGGTTATAGTTCGTCGGCGCGGCGATGAGGACGAACGCGGCGTCCCGGTAAGCGCGGTCGCCGTCGAGCGTCGCGGTGAGCGAGAGCGGGCGGTTTTGCAGATAATCCTCGAGCTCCGCGTCCACGATGGGCGACTGTTTGCGGTTGATCTTCTCGACTTTTTCCGGAAGAATGTCCACGGCGGTCACGTCGTTGTGCTGCGCCAGCAGCACCGCCAGCGAAAGCCCGACATACCCCGTTCCGGCAACGGCAAGCTTCATATGCGCCCCTCCTGTCCGTAATATTCTTTATACCACTCTGCGAAGCGGCGCAGCCCCTCGCGCAGCGGCGTTTGCGGGCGGAAGCCGAAATCGCGCTCCAGCGC
>CAKTVN010000158.1 GCA_934623545.1 uncultured Oscillospiraceae bacterium | reverse complement strand
CAGCACCCGCAAGGGGTGTGCCGCATCCGTAGCGCTCCGGCGCCCCTGACGGCTGCGCGAGGTCGTCCGCCCCTACAAATCTTTGCCGCGCAAAGAAAAAGGGGCTGAAACGCCTCCCGCATCCTCCGGATGCGGTCCCCTCGCGCACTCCGTGCGCGAAAAAAACTCCGCGCCTGCGGCGCGGCTTGCGTCCTCCGGGCGCAAATGAGGGGTCACCCCTCTGGGCGCAAAAAATGTCCCCCTTCGGGGGGACAAAAAGCCCGCCTTGCGGCGGGCTTTTTCGTGTATGGAATTAGAAGATCGCGACGACAGCGCCGTTGTAGGTGTCGGCGATGTACTGCTTCACAGCGTCGGACTGAAGGGCGGAAACGAGCGCCTTGATCTTGTCGCTGTTTTCCTCGCCCTTGCGGCAGGCGACGATGTTCGCATAGGTCTGAGCCGCGTCGCCGGAAGCGCTCTCGAGCGCCAGCGCGTCGGAGGAGTGCAGACCAGCCTGAAGCGCGTAGTTGCCGTTGATGACCGCGATGGTGCCGGGGTTGGAGTTCTGGAGCTGCGCGGGGACGGTGTCCGCCTGGACCGCCTGAATGTCATAGCCACCGTTGTCGACGATGTCGAGCGTCGTGACGCCCTTGCTCGCAGAGGCGTCCTCCGGCAGGGTGATCAGACCCTCCTGCTGGAGCAGGAGCAGCGCGCGGGTCTCGTTGGAGTCGTCCGCAGGGATGATGATGGTCGCGCCGGCAGCCAGCTCGGAAAGGCTGGTCACGCCATTGCCGTAGATGCCGAACGGCTCGTAGTGGATCTTCGCAGCGGAGACCAGATCGGTGCCGTTGGAGGCGTTGTAGCTCTCAAGATACGGGGTGTGCTGGAAGTAATTGGCGTCAAGCTCGCCCTCGGAAAGGGACTTGTTGGGGAGGATGTAGTCGTCAAAAATCTTGATCTCCAGCGTCCAGCCGTCCTTGGCGAGCGCGTCCTTGACCTGCTCGAGGATCTCAGCGTGCGGGGTAGCGCTTGCGCCGACGACGATGGTCTTGTCTTCGGTCTTGCTCTTGCCTGCGCAGCCAGCGAGCAGCGACGCCAGCAGACATACAGCCAGCAGAAGGGTTACGATCTTTTTCATGATTAGGTTTCTCCTTTCATTTTCACGTCCGTGTTGATCGCGGGCGGCAGATGATGTGTTTTGGTTTTTGATTTATTTCCATGAAAGCGCCTCCGGAACAGCGCTGGGACCGGCTGCGGCGTTCAGGGATTTTGAAAGATCAGTGTTTGATGCGCTTATCCACCTTATGGGCGACGCGCATACCGACGCTCTGGATGATCTGGACGATGATGACCGTCAGCACCACGCAGACCCAGATGATGTCGTTGTTCGAGCGCTGATAGCCGTAGTTGATGGCGATCTGCCCCAGACCGCCGCCGGAGATCGTGCCTGCCATCGCGGAGTAGCCGAGAATGGTCACGGTCGAGATGACGGCGCCGGTGATGAGCGCGGGCTTTGCCTCGGGGATGAGGACCTTCCAGATGATGACGCTGTCGGATGCGCCCATTGCCTGTGCGGCTTCGATGACGCCGGGCTTGACCTCCTGAAGCGAGGACTCGACCATGCGCGCCACATACGGCGCGGCGGCGATGATGAGCATGACGACCATCGCCTTGTTGCCGAGGCTCGTGCCGACGAGCACCCGCGCCACCGGCAGCATGGCGATCATCAGGATGATGAAGGGGATGCTTCGGAAGATGTTGACGAGAAAGCCGAGCGCTGTGTTCAGCCAGCGGATGGGATGCAGCCCGCCCTTGCCGGTGATGTTCAGGACGATGCCGATCGGAAGCCCGATGAGATACGCGACCAGCGTGGACAGGAGCGTCATATATATGGTCTCCCAAATGCCGCGGACGAGCACGCCCTGCTCTACGAGCTGATAAAACAGATTGGAAAACATCGCTCACACCTCCCTGCTGAATGTGATGCTGTTGGCATGGAGCCAGGCAGTGATCTTTTCGCGCTGGCGCTCGTCCTGCGGAAGCTGGACGATCATATGTCCGTAGACGATGCCGCCGACCTCGCGCGTATCGGCGAAGATGATGTTGACCGGCGCCTGACACGCCAGGACCAGATCGGAAATGACGGGCTTGTTTGCCGTGTGCTCGTCGAAGACGATGCGGATGCGGTCGCCGGAGAAAACGTTCGGCGCGCGGCGGTCCTTCTGCAAAATAAGCTCCTGCGCGATGGAGGACTGCGGGCTGACGAAGACCTCGCTGACCGGTCCCTCCTCGGCGATGTGGCTCTGGTCGATGACCGCCACACGGTGGCAGATCGCGTCGATGACCTTCATCTCATGCGTGATGACGATGATCGTGACGCCCATCTCGCGGTTGATCTTCGCCAGAAGCTCCAGGATCTGCCCGGTCGTTGTGGGGTCAAGCGCGGAGGTCGCCTCGTCGCACAGCAGATAGTGCGGGTTGGTCGCAAGCGCCCGCGCGATCGCGACGCGCTGCTTCTGACCGCCGGAGAGCTGAGACGGATAGGCGCCGGTGCGCTCGGCGAGCCCGACGAGCTGCAAAAGCTCCATCGCCCGCTTTTTTGCCGCTGCCTTGGGCGTCCCCGCGATCTCCAGCGGGAACAGGACGTTCCGCAGGACCGTCCGCTGTTCGAGGAGGTTGAAGTCCTGGAAGATCATCCCGATCTCCCGGCGTGCCTTCAGGAGCTCCTTCTGGCTGAGCGCCGTCAGCTCCTGTCCGTCCAGAATGACCTGCCCGGAGGCCGGCTTTTCGAGGAGGTTGATGCATCGCACCAGTGTGGATTTGCCTGCGCCGGACAGACCAATGATCCCGAAGATCTCGCCGTCGCGGATGGTCAGGCTGATGTCCTGAAGCGCGGTGACGGCGGTCGGCGTTCCGGCGTCGTAGATCTTGCTCAGATTTCGCAATTCGATCATGAGACGATTCCTTTCCAACAAAAAGGGCTGGAAGCGTGTTCGCTTCCAGCCCCTAATATCCTCAGAAGCACCTGAAGATCACTTGGACATGATAGAAGACGAGCCGCTCTGGGTATGCGAAAGCTTGCACATGCACATCGGCATGCACATCATCATGTCCATCATAGCAACGTTGTAGATGGTCTTCATACGGCGCGTCTCCTTTCCTCAGGTTTGGCGACATTCTACCACGGCATTGGTAGGTTGTCAACCGGTTTTCAAAAAAATGAGAATCCATGCACAAAAATTGGGATACCGAACGGAAATTCATCCGTTCCGCCGGGCTGTTTCGTGCATAATTACAACCCGGTATGCTTATTTGTGCAGCTGCGGCGGCTCCGGCAGGTCCGCCTCCATGCGCGTGTGGATGTCATTGAACGCCTCGCTGTCAAAGGTGATGACGGTGTGATACTGGTGTCCCTCCGTGTGGAGCCCCTCGTCGATGCGGGTCCTGATCGCCTGCTCCTGTCCCCGAAGGTCAGACGGCAGCACCAGATCGAAAATGACATTGGAGTGGCGCTTTCCGCGCACCATGCGGAAATCGTGGAACGAAAGCCGCGGGTCGATCGACCGCACGATCGCCTCCACCCGCTGGCGGACGGCGTTGACCTCCTCGTCGTCGGTGACGATGGGGTCGTAATGGATGACCAACTCGACATTCAGCTTCCTCGTGATATCGCGCTCGATGCGGTCGATCAGCTCGTGCGCCTCGAGCACATCCTCCTTCGCGTCAAGCTCCACATGGACGCTTGCGAAGCGCCGCCCGGGACCGTAATCGTGTACGATCAGGTCGTGAATGCCGAGCACGCGGCTGTCATACGCGCAGATCTCACGCGCGATGCTGTGGACCAGCTCCTCGTCCGGCGCTTCGCCCAGCAGCGGCGCAATGGTGTCCTTTGCGATGCCGACGCCAGACCAGAGGATGAACAGCGCCACCAGAAGCCCCACCCAGCCGTCGATCTGAACGCCGGTCCATTCGGCGAACAGATACGCCGCGAGGACTGCCGCCGTAGAGATCACGTCGTTGCGGGAGTCCGCCGCAGAGGCGCTCAGCGTCTCGGAGCGGATGGCGCTGCCGAGCTTGCGGTAAAACAGGCACAGCCAGAGCTTCGCGCCGATCGAAACGATCAGTACCGCCGCGCCCAGCGCCGTAAACGCGACGGTCTCCGGGTGCAAAATGCGGAGGATGGAGCTCTTGACCAGCTCCGCGCCGATCAGCAGGATCATCGCCGCGACGGTCAGTCCCGCGAGATACTCGACCCTGTGATAGCCGTAGGGGTGCGCGTCGTCCGCCGGCCTGGACGCCAGCTTGAAGCCCACCAGCGTTACAACGGAGCTGGACGCGTCGGAGAGGTTGTTGATGGCGTCCGCCGTGATGGCGACGCTCCCGGAGAGCGTCCCGGCGAGAAGCTTCCCGGCGCACAGCAGCACGTTGACCAGAATACCGACCAGCCCGGCAAGCTTTCCGTACTGCGTGCGCACCTCCGGCGACTGTGTGTCCGCCGGATTTTTAATAAAAAGCCGCAGAAGCAGCTGCGTCATGATCATTTCCCCTTTTCCCGTTCGCCTGCCGCAGCTTCGTGCAGGCATTCTGTATATTATATACGCAAAACGCGCCGGCGGCAAGTAATACTATTTTCTGATTAAAGAATTTATAC
>CAKTVN010000157.1 GCA_934623545.1 uncultured Oscillospiraceae bacterium | reverse complement strand
CTCCGGGGGATGCTTTTACACATTTTCGAGCAGCCACCGGTGCATCTCCTCTTTTCCCTCTTCGCTCAGGGGAAAGACGCGCTCGCCCTCCATCTCGCTTTTTTCATAGCAAAACGGACCGTGCCAGAACTCGCAGCGCATGGAGCTCTGCTCCATGTCGACCTCCTTCGGGGTCTTCATGGTGATCTGCGGCGCGACACGGAAGCGGAGCGCCCCGTAGCTGCCGGTAAAAATATTGTTGTTCTCGAAGCTGTGCAGCACTGGCAAAAACAGAGGCTCCATCACTGCATCAGCTCTTCCATCTCGTCAAGGAGCTTTCCGAACAGCTCCAGTGCCGTGTTGACGGGTTCCGGAGAGGTCATGTCGACGCCCGCGCCCTTGAGCAGCTCGATCGGCGTCTTGCTGCATCCGCCGGAGAGGAAGCCGAGATAGCGCCCGACTGCGGGCTTACCCTCTGCGAGGATCTTGCGCGAGAGCGCGATCGCCGCGGCGTATCCGGTCGCATACTGGAAGACGTAGTAGTTGTAATAGAAGTGCGGGATACGCGCCCATTCCAGCGCGATCTGGTCGTCGCTGACCACATCCGGACCATAATACAGCTCGTTGAGCTTCTTATACTCCGCGCAAAGCAGGTCCGCCGTCAGCGTCTCGCCCTGCCGGTTGAGCTCCGCGATCCGAAGCTCGAACTCCGCAAACATCGTCTGGCGGTAGAGCGTGCCCTTGAACTGGTCAAGGAAGTGATTGATGAGGTAGGCTCTCTGCTTCTTGTCCGTCGTCTTGCCGAGCAGATATTCCATCAGGAGCGCTTCATTGCAGGTCGAGGCGACCTCCGCCACGAAGATCACATAGTCGGAATAGATCGTCGGCTGGTTTTTACTGGACAGATAGGAATGCAGCGCGTGTCCCATCTCGTGCGCCAGCGTAAACTGGCTGTCGAGCGTCCCGGTGTAGTTGAGCAGCACATAGGGATGCACCGGCGTCCCGGCGGAATATGCGCCGGAGCGCTTGCCGACGTTCTCATAGACGTCGATCCAGCGGTTGTCAAAGCCCTCCTTCAGGACCTTACAGTAGTCCTCGCCCATGCAGGACAGCGCCTGAAGGACGGTGCTCTTGGCATCCTCAAACTCGATGTGGGCGTTCGCCTCGGCGACCAGCGGCGTGTAGAGGTCGTACATATGCAGCTCGTCGACGCCGAGCAGCTTCTTGCGCAGGCGGACATAGCGGTGCATCTTGTCAAGGTTCTTGTGGACCGTCTCGATCAGCTGATGATAGACGCTGGTCGGGACCTCCGTCCGGTCGAGGGAGGCTTCCAGCGGAGAGGTATACTTGCGCGCGTTCGCAAAGAATTGCAGCTGCTTGACGTTCGCCTTCAGTGTCGCGGCGCAGGTGTTGCGGAAGTCGCCGTATGCCGCGTAGTAGTTTTCAAACGCGCTCTTGCGCAGCACGCGGTCGTCCGACTCGAGGCAGGCAATGTAGCTGCCCTGGCTGATGGGATGCTCGACGCCGTCTTTGTCGACTGCGGGCTTGAACTTCAGGTCCGCGTCGGAGAACATGGAGAAAATATCCTCCGGTGCCTGCGACATCTCGCCCGCGCCCGCAAGGAGCTTTTCCTCGTCAGCGGAAAGAATGTGCTCCCGCTTGCGGCGGATGCGGTCAAAGTGGCGGCGATAGAGCTCAAGCTCCGGCTGCGCGCGGTAAAACTCCTCCATCATCTCGTCGGAGACAGACAGCAGCTCCGGCGTTTCAAAGCTGGTCTTCTCCCCTGCCTCCACATACGCCTTCATGAACTGACCGACCATCGCCTGATAGGTGGAGTTGCGCGTATCCTGATCGCCGCGGCGCATGGCATAGTTGCCGAGCCGCTCTGCCAGAATAGAGACGCTGTCGTTGAGTCTCATATACTCCAGCAGCGTCTGCGCCGACTGTGAGATCTTCCCGGCATAGCCCGCAATGCGGTCAATGTCCGCCTGAAACTGCTTCAGATCCTCCTGCCAAAGCTCGTCCGACGCATAGAGGTCCTCAAGCTTCCACTGGTTTTCGACCGCGATCTCGCTTCGTTCCGGTATCTTTTTAGACATATGTGAAATCCTCCTGACGAATTGATTTTTGGATATTGTACCACACTTTTTCCGCATCTACAACTCAAAATCCGCGCACGGCGTGCGCGGGCGCGCTCGTTATGCCCGGAGGGCATAATGCCGCGCCAAAGGTGCGGGGCTCGTCACCCTTTTGCGCCCTCTGGGCGCAAAAAATGTCCCCCTTTCGGGGGACAAGTCTACGGCTTTTCATTTCCCTGCTATGGTTCATCCATTGTGGAGATCAGAATATTATCGGTCCCGTGCGCCTCAAACTCGGCGATGTAATCGTCCATTCTGGCGACGAGCTCATCATAATTCTCCTTCGAGACGGGCTGGTAATCCAAGTCTCTTCGCGCAAGCTCCTCAGCAAGGATCTCATAAAATACCGTGTCCTCATAGTCCATGATCGCTTCGTGAATGCCGCCGTCGGAAAAAGCGCGCGAGGGAACATCCTCCCCCTCCCACTTTTCCACAAGCGCCTGCATCCCCTGCTCGCGGCAGAGGGCGAAGAGCTTGGATTCGAGGTTGTCATAATCTGCAAAGCGGTCGTCTCCGCGGGTGGAGTTCAAGATCCAGTTGCCAATGTATACCATATCCAGAAGCCGCCGAAATTCCTTCCTGGTCAATTCAATATGCATGACGCGAGCCTCCTTTCAAGCCGGGACGCGCCGCCCATATGAGGCGGAACTTATCACTAACATTATATACAGTCCGGTGCGGTTTTTCTACTGTTAAAATCACGGTATTCATGAAAATTATGCTTGTGTTCTGCGCCATTTTGGCATATGATATAGCAATCTAGGGTGTATTCTTCCAACTGCCAACGCACCCGGACAGCGGATCTTTTTGCACTGCGCCGCGTCATTTTTCCTTGAAATACGTCGGTATTCCTGCAAAAAATGTCTTTCCCAGCGCGAAAATATCCTCGCTGCCGGTCACGTTTTCAGTTTTCAGATGCACCCTAGGAAAATGTCAATTATATCCGCGGCGCTCTGGCGCGGGAGAAGAGAGGAACCTAACCTTGAAAAAGCTTTGTGTCTGTGTTCTGTTTGGCGGCGTCTCGCCGGAGCATGAGGTCTCGCTGCGTTCGGCGGAGTCCGTACTCAATCACATTGATCACAACAAGTATCATGTTTTTCCGGTCGGCATCACCAAAGAGGGCGACTGGATTCTGTTTGCCGGGAGCGACTACAGTATGCTTCCCGCCGGGACATGGCAGAATTACGAGGGTAATCGCCGTGCCGCCCTTTCTCCGGTGCACGGTCAGGGGCTGTTGAGCTTTGAAAACGACTGCGTCGTGCGCGAGCGCATCGATGTGGTCTTCCCCGTGCTGCACGGCGAAAACGGCGAGGACGGCTCTGTACAGGGGCTTTTGCAGATCGCCGGGATCCCCTATGTCGGTCCGCACGTCGCCGCGTCCGCAGCCTGCATGGACAAGACGATCACGAAGCTGATCGCGGACTATACCGGCGTGCGTCAGGCAGCATGGCAGCTCGTAACGCGCGCCGCGTTCGCACGCAGCGAAGATGCCGTTTTGAACGAAACAGAGGAGAAATTTGCATATCCCGTCTTTGTCAAGCCCGCCGGGACCGGCTCCTCCGTCGGCGTCTCCAAGGCGAAGGACCGCGAGGCGCTCGCGCAGGCGATCCGTCAGGCGCTGGAATATGACAGCAAGGTGCTGGTCGAGGAGTTCATCGCCGGGCAGGAGGTCGAGGTCGCAGTGCTCGGAAACGACAGTCCCTTTGCCTCCGTCTGCGGCGAGATCGACTCCGGCGCGGACTTCTATGACTATCAGGCTAAGTATATCTCCAACTGCTCGAAGCTTTATATCCCGGCGCGCATCTCCGACGAGGTCGCGGAGAATGTGCGCGAACAGGCGGTGCGCATCTACCGCGCGATGGGCTGTCGCGGGCTTTCCCGCGTAGACTTCTTCGTCAAGGCGGACGGCGAGGTCGTTTTCAACGAGATCAACACCCTGCCCGGCTTCACCTCGATCTCCATGTATCCCAAGCTTTTTGAAGCCAGCGGCATCCCCTACTCCGAGCTGATCGACAATCTGATCGCGCTCGCGCTGGAAAACTGAGATGGCGATCCCGGTTTTGATCACCATCGCCGGAACGCAGCGCTTCGGCGGCGAGCAGCCCGAGACGATCGAGCTGATCACGCATGGCTCTTACACCTATGAGCCGGGCTGCATCACGTTTTCCTATGTGGAGACGGAGCTGACTGGGCTTGAGGGCGTCCGGACGACCTTTACCATTGAGGATGGGAAGCGGGCGACGCTGCACCGCGTTGGCAAGGTCAATTCGACGATGGTCTTCGTCCTTGGGCAGCGGGACGATTCGCTGTATGACAGCGGCTTCGGGACGCTTTTGATCAGCGTCTGCCCGAAGCAGATGACCGTGCTGCTCAATGAGCGCGGCGGCATCTTCGATCTGGAATACTCGATCGACATCGAGCACACTGCCTGCGGCACCAACACCTATCACATCGAAATTCGCCCCACCGCCGGGCACTCCGATGTGGCTGCCTCCCCCGCCGCGCCGGAGCCGGAGTCTACGGCGAAGTAAAAAGCAATCGTGAAG